>URNY01000087.1 GCA_900549375.1 uncultured Bacteroidales bacterium
CAATCGATAGACGGAGGCCGAATGAGTTGCGGTGATTTCCGTCTTGATGCCGTTGTTGCTGAAAGTTGTGGAATAATATCCGGGGAGGATTGTCTCCGACTCCCGCCAGGAAATATGGCTGATGGCGTCGAGCGCCCCGGTGAACGGCTGGATGAGTATGTTGCCGTATTTGGGACCTCCGCCGGTGCCGCTTACATGCACCTGCGAGAAACCGTCGACCTGCGCGGGCATAGGAAGCCACCCGCTGTTAGGCGCCACCGTGCAGTCGGGCGACGGACGCACCATCCCGAAGGGGGGCGCCGGACCGATAAATACGCGACCCAGGCCCTCCGAACCGATACGCGGATCAACGTAGCGCGTCAGATCCTCGCCGTGAATATTCAGAGATGAAGCCGAAAGAATCAGCGCCGGAACGATATGCGACAATTTCATAATCAATCTAAGTTAGCCCCGATTAGATAAGTTAGCCCCGATAAGGGGGAGGCGCGCCGTTTGCGCGGCACGCCTCCGTTATCTATCTTGTAGATAAATTTAGCAAAAAGAAAAGAATGGTTTCTATGAAACCGAGAGGTTTGTGAGAATCACAAACCGGCGTTATTTGATTACGCGTTTGGAGACCTTGTTACCCTGACGCACGATGAAGATACCGTTGGAGGGATTGGCTACGCGCACACCCTGAAGGTTATAGTACTCAACAGGAGCGTTCTCATCTACCATCTCGATCTCGTTCACAGCGGAACCCTGAGCATTCTCATCCCAAACCTTGAGAGTCTGGTCTGCCCATGCGTGCCAGTAACCGTCGCTTGTGTTTTCGTTCTTACCCATGCCGATCCATACTTTTGCAGGCTCTTTGAGCTCGAACTCAACATACTGATAATATTTCTCAGGTTCGTTTACGAAAGCTGCGGCAGCCTCGCGCTCGTTACCGGAGTCATTACGATAGATATTCTTGTTGCGGGTCTCGTAGGGGATAACGTCTTTCCAATCATCATACTTTTCAGGAGCATCGTTACCTGCTACACGCACGGGGTTGTTGTGGGGCATAGCGTTGAGATCACCATTTGTAATCTCCCAGCAGTCTTTGATACGGACGCGTACATCCTTACCTTCGGTAAGATCGCCCATATCCTCCGACCAGTTCAGATCATTAGGACAAACTGCATTCTGCGACATAAAGAGATAAGCATGATCGTAATCAGCGCTCTTTGCATCATAGTCCTTTGCGTCAAACCAGTCTTTCGGAGTGCGGTTCACCTTTCCATAAGCAGGCTGTGGAGTCATATCTGCTAAAAAGTTGGAGCAGGGCCATTTGTGGTTGTAGTAGTTGCCCTTTGCATCAACTTCCGATCCGTAGCGGTGGAATGTGAGCATACCGAAGCGATATTTGCCTGCGGGGAGCTTAATCTGCTGACCATACTTGTAGGGAGAACCACCGCATTTGCGATAAGCGCCACCACCTGAGCCATCTTTCTGCATGTCGGGCGTTTTTACTTTACCACCTGAATTCAACTGGTTCCAAGCTGTATCATCAGCCGGGATGCGCATATAGTTCTTATCACCGTTTTTCTCTTCATGTTTCACACCTTTAGAGAAATCGCCGTTGATGATAGCCACTTCTCCATCGGGACCCTGAATCTTGAAATTAGAAAAAGCGCACCATTCATCATGATATGAACCTGTATTGTAGATACCGAATACGAGGTCGCCTCCTTTATGATCAACTTCCACAGTATTCACATATTTACCGGCATTGAATGCATTATAAGCTTCTTCTCGGCCATTGGGGAAAGTTGTCATATCCTCCTCGAAAAGACCTTTAACAGCCTTTTTGGAATCGCCGATGAATATGAATGCTGTGTGAAGGTCATCGCGACCTTTCATGTTTTCTTTGGAATAATCGTTATTTCCGCAACGGTAGAAAGCATTGCAGGTAAGAGTATACTTGCCGGCTTTGGCATTTCCGATTACCTGATATGCACGGAAAGCACTGTTCCAGACCTCGGCTACTTTGAAATCCTGGTCAACTTGAGATATGACACCCTGCCATCCCGGGATGTAAGCGGCATCCTTCACATATTTGTGGGTTACGTCCACCCAGTTGCCGGCGTTGGCCGACACTGCCATTGCAACTGCGGCACCTGCCAGCAGAAGATTGCGTTTCATGTAATTAGTACGCATAAGCATTAAATTATTAGGTTAATAAAAGATTGTTGTTATTGTTTTGTTTTTTTTAATATTTAGCTTTCAACCGCTGTGAGTCGTGGAGCGACTGCACGGCCTGTGTTATTAAAAATTCTGATTGTTTGTCTGCCGGCCAAATGGCCGGCAGACAAACAATCAGTTAGATTCCTGCGTATCCGGGGTTCTGGCTCCAGTTGGTGTTGGCGTTGAGGATATCCTGATGGATAGGCATCAGACGGCGGTTGGGATCCTTGGCTCCCTCGCGCTCTACCCAATGGAACTGAGTATGCGCCTCGTCGTCCCATACTTTATAGCGGTTCTTCTCGCCCCAATCAGCCTCGAACTGGCCGAAGCGGATAAGGTCGTTGCGGCGCCAGGGCTCGAGGATGAACTCGCGCGAACGCTCGTCGAGAAGTTCCTGGAATGTCGGAGTGCCTGCAACGTGCGGAGCGGAGGAGCAATCGCGCACCTGATTCATCAGCGATGCGGGAGTATCGCCGTTGGTGGCCGTAGCACCGCGCATGATGCACTCAGCCTTCGTCAGAAGGATATCGGCAAAGCGGAAGATAGGATAGTCGTTTGCCTGCTGGCGGCTCCAGAGGGTATAATCCTCCTCGCGTGGAGGATATTTGCAGAGGCGGGCACCTTTCTGAACATTGAGCAGTGCCGTACCATTAGCGACGTTTGTCTTGTTAACCGCGGGCAGGGATTCATCTCCGAGCGAGTAGATGCTGCCATCATCGAAATCGAAATCAACGCGATAATTGAGCTGCCCGACCAATGTATTGGGTTTAGTGACATCCTTATAGAGCATTATAGGCTCATCGGTGAACTCATAGTTGGAATTCATCTTATACTGCGGGCCCTTAAGCACAATCTTGTTGCGCTCGTCGCCGGGGAGGCAGAAACGTGCAACGGCTTCTTTAGTCATCACGGTATTACCGGCTGTCGACATAGGGTTCTCCCATCCGTAAGGGGGAGGCGTGAGCTGACCTTCTCTCTTGAATGCGAACCAGCGGTGCCAGGTAATGGTGCCGTCACCCTTCGTGGCGGGATCCACATCATGAGCATAGATGAAGTCCTTGATGTGTACGCCGTTGTCGGGGAAGAATTTCTTGCGGTATCCCACTCCGACCTCAAAGATGCCGGACTTGATGATCTCATCGCACCATTTCACGCAGTCATCGAGCTTCTCGTTGGGCGTGTCGTTGGTCACCGTAGTGATCGGGTTGGTATATACGCCCCAGTTGAGATAGAGCTTCACGAGCAGCGAAGCGGCCATCCAGTAGTTGGGTTTGCCATAGGTGGAGGCATCGTTCTTCTTGCTCAGTCCATCCTCCTGACCGAGGATTTCGAGGAGTTCCTTCTCGATCCAGCGGGCAACGTCGGCACGGGGCTGACGGTCGATGCGCTCACCCTCCTGCACCACATGGTCCATGATAGGCACATCGCCCCAGAGCTCCATCATCCAGAAATGATAGTAGGCACGCATTGCGCGGACAGGAGCCACGATAGGATCGTTCTGTTCCGGACCGCCGTAGGCCAGAATCTTGGAGTTGCACTGGGTGTTGCCTTCCATACATCCCGAAATCATACGGGTGTTCCAGTTGGCGAGGGTCAGAGAGTGGATCGAGCCGTTGATGGCGCGGCCGTCATCGTAGTAGTTACCGAGCGTATAGCATACTCCCATGATCTCGTCGCCCTGATTCACCACTCCTTCGTTGAAGTCGCGGCCGAACCAGCCGTAAAGATAGCGGTAGCAGCTGTTGAATTCTCCCTCCACGGCAATCGGGTTGTCGGGAAGATTCTCATAGCGTGTGTCGAGATTGATGTCGAGGTCGGTGCAACCGGTCATGCCGACAAGTGCGGCTCCCAACATCAATGTCTTGATATATGATTTCATATTCTTTCCAAATTAATCTTAAAACCTGAATTAGAAATTGATGTTGAGGCCCACGAGGATCTGGCGTGTGCGGGGATAATGGTCCCAGCGGGTGTCGTGTCCCGGCTCGAGACCGCCGAGGCAGATCTCCGGGTCACGGCCCTTGTAGCCTGTGATCGTGAATACGTTGTTGGCCGATACATAGAGGCGGACATCGCGCAACCAGCCGTTGAAGCAGTTGCGGAAGGTATAGCCGAGAGTAATGGTGGCGAGCTTGAAGTAGCTGCCGTTCTCCAGATAGCGGTTGGAGGGATAGTGGGCCAGACCGTCGGTGGCGAGCTGCTCGTCGCGTACGGATGCCAGCACGTTCTTACCCTGCGAAACGGCGCCGATATAGGAGAAGTATGCACGGGGCTCGTTGAAGATCTTCTGGCCGAACACTCCGGTGAAGAAGAGATTGAGGTCGAAGTTCTTCCATGTCAGGTTGTTGTTCCATCCGAGAGTGAGTTTCGGCTGGGCGGTTCCGGCTTTGACGCGGTCTTTCTCGCCGGGGTTCTGCGTTGTGACGCGGTTGCCGTTCTCGTCGAGGACATAATCGCCGGTCGTGGCGTCATGCTCGTAGAAGGTGGACTCACCTTTGTCGTTGTAACCTGCCCATTCCCAGAGGTAGAACGTACCGATAGGTTCCCCCTCCACAATGCGCTGCGTTGTACAGCCCTGCGACAGACCCGGCATGTTCGGGTCGTAGCGGTTCAGGATACCGGCGTTGAACTCGGTGTTGGAAACTGACACTACCTTGTTGCTGTTGTGCGAGAGGTTAAGAGACGTGTTCCATGTGAAGGGACCCTGGATGGGAACTGCGTTGATCGTGAGCTCGACGCCGCGGTTGCGCATCTTGCCGACGTTGGCGGTGAGCTTGTCGACGGGATAGATGGCCGTGGATACGGGATAATCCCAGATCATGTCCTTGGTGTCCTTGTTGTAGTATTCGATCGTACCGTTGATGCGGCCGTTGAGGAATGCGAAGTCAAGACCGATGTTGAGCATCGTGGTGGTTTCCCATTTCAGGTTGTCGTTGACGTTGCGGGCTGCCTTGAGGCTCTTGTAGCTATGCTCCACGCCCTGCTCGTCGACATAAGTGAAACGGGAACCGGCCTCGTAGAAGAAGCGGGAGGTATAGATGTCGAAACCCTGGGCGTTACCGCTCTGTCCCCAGCCCACACGGACCTTGAGGTCGCTGAGCCAGGAGGCGCTGCTCTCCATGAAATCCTCGCCGGTGATACGCCATGCCACGGAAGCCGAGGGGAATGTGGCCCATTTGTTGTTGCTTCCGAAAGTGGAGGCACCGTCGCGGCGGACAGCCGCCTGCACAAGATATTTCGATTTGTAGGAATAGTTGGCGCGACCGTAGAAAGAGATCATGCGCGTGTCGGAACGGAGCTTGCCCCAGACAGGGTCGGTGTCCCATGCATTGGCCATACCTATGTCGTTCCAGCCGAGGCTGTCGTCATAATAGTTGTAGCCTTTGGCTCCGAAACCGTCTTCATTGTTGTGTTCCTCCCATGAATAACCGGCCATGAGAGCCATGCGGTGATCCTCGCCGAAGTCTTTGTCGTAGTTTGCGAAGATCTCCATCAGCTTGCTCTCCCAGTCCAATGTCTCGCGGGAAACCTGTCCGTGACGGTAGTTGGTCTGCGACTGTGTGGAGAGATATTCCTTATACTGTTTGTTCTGGTTCTCGTAGGCGAAGTTGGCGTTGAGGAAAAGACCCTCGATGATTTTAAGACGGGCTTTGCCTGTTACCTGGAAGCGTTTGTATGTGGCGCGCGAACGATCCTCATAGATCTGGGCGAGCGGGTTGTAATACTGCGACACGTCGGAGTTGCGATACCATGTGCCGTCCTCGTTGCGGACAGGCTCGAGGGGGGAATAGTAATACATGGCTTCGTAAACCGATGCACCCTGCTTGTTGCGGGGCACGCCCCATTCGTTGCGGATATTGCCGTTGACGCCGACGCCGAGAAGCAGACGGTCTTTCAGCACTTTCGTCTCAACGTATGCTCGGGCGGTGAAGAGGTTGTTGCCCACACCCTTGATGATACCGTCGCGCTTGATATAGTTCACGGAAGCGTTATAGCTTGTGCTCTTCGAGCCGCCGGATATCGAGAGGTTGTGGTTGGTGGCGAAACCGGTGCGCTGAGTCTCCTTTGCCCAGTTGGTGTCGGCGCCCTTGTCGTTGGGAAGCGACAGGTTGTTGTCGGCCGCATACTGACGGAGCTCGGAAGCCGTCATCATCTTATGGTCGTTGGCGATGCGCTCCCAGGATACATATCCCTGATAGGATACGCGCGCGGGGCCCTCGCTGCCTCTCTTGGTCGTCACGATGATCACACCGTTGGCGGCCTTCGAACCGTAGATGGCCGTGGCAGAAGCGTCGCGGAGCACGTCGATGCTCTCGATATCGGACGGCGGAATAAGGTTGAGGTTCACGCCGGGAATACCGTCGACCACATAAAGAGGCTCTGTGGAACCGTTAAGTGTCGAAGCACCGCGGAGGGTCATCGAGTTCACTCCGCCGTTTGGGTCGGAGTTCTGAACCACCACAAGACCCGGCACCTTGCCCTGAAGCAGCTGACCGGGATCCGTATACGATCCGACGTTGAGGTCTTTGGAGTTCACCGTGGTGATCGAGCCCGTGAGGTCTTTCTTCTTCATGGTGCCGTAACCGATCACCACTACCTCGTCGAGCATCTCGTTGTCTTCCTTGAGCACGATGTTCATCACCGAGTTCGTGACGGCAACTTCCTTGGAAGCGTAACCGATGTAGGAGACTCTGAGTTTCTTACCCTTGGCGGCTTCGATTTTGAAGCGACCGTCGGCATCGGTGGCCGTGCCGGTGTTGGTGCCGACTACGAACACGCTCGCGCCGATCAGAGGTTCACCCTGCTCGTCGGTCACTGTTCCGGTAATTGAATTCTGGGCCTTCGCCGACAGACCGGTCAGCAGGCACACCATAAACATGGCGAGCCATAGCCCTTTTCTGCAGACACGCGGAGCCTTCGCTCCCGCGCCGTTTGACTGTGCAAAGTTCATGAATGTAAGGTTAACTTATGGTATTAAATATATTTCCAAATTCAGACTGCCCTTCGGCATATCTTTATTGATGAGAGCTTTCCATCGGAGGAGCGATTATAGAATCCGCCGGTTCCAATTCCAGTGTCGCAAATATAATTAGTTATAAGTGTAAAATGAACACTCTTTACATCTTTTAACATTTATTAACATCGCCGACCCCCATTTCACCCGCAAACAGAATAAAATTGAAATTCCCCGATTTTTTGTTAATTTTGCTTCTTGCATTCAAAATTCAACATTCAAAATTCAACATTCAAAATTATCCCATGCGTCTCGTAAGCAAGAAATACCTCCTCCCCTTCATACTCATCACCTCCCTCTTCTTCATGTGGGGCTTCGCCCGAGCCATCCTCGATGTGCTCAACAAGCATTTCCAGGAATCGATGGACATATCCATCACCCAGTCGGCGCTGGTGCAGGCCACCACCTACCTCGGCTATTTCCTGATGGCGCTTCCCGCCGGGATCATGATTACGCGCTTCGGCTACCGCCGCGGCGTGGTGACGGGTCTGCTCCTCTTCGGCGTCGGCTCGCTGCTCTTCATTCCGGGCGACAGCATGATGTCGTTTCCGATATTTCTCGGTGCTTTGTTTGTGATCGGCTGCGGTCTCGCGATACTCGAGACGGCCGCCAACCCATACGCCTCCGAGCTGGGCGACCGCGCCACGGCGGCGAGCCGTCTGAACTTTGCGCAGTCGTTCAACGGACTCGGATGCATCCTCGCTCCGGTGATTGTGGGCGGTTTCCTCTTCTCGAGCGAAGGAGCCTCGGTGTCGGTGCCCTATACGGTGATGGGAGTGGTCGTGCTCCTCGTGGCCCTCTTCTTCTCGCGCGCCAAACTTCCGGAAATCACCGCATCCGACGATTCTTCCGATAATTCCGGTTCTACCGGCAAACCGGCCGGCATCGGCGCCACAATCCGCTCCCTCTGGAAGCGGAAGCTCTTCCGCATGGGAGTTTTCGCCCTTTTCTGCTATGAGGTGGCCGAAATTTCCATCAACTCCCTCTTCATCAATTATGCCACTGCCGGTGCCGATCCATGGATGGACAAGGCCACCGCTTCGGCCGTGCTATCCTTCGGCGCGTTAGGTCTCTTCATGCTGGCGCGCATCGTCGGCAGCTGGGTGATGAGCCGCATCGACGCGCGCAAAGTGCTGCTGTTCTGCGCCGTGATGACAGTGGCCGGAGCCTTGTGCGTCACGCTCGACGCCGGTCCCCTCTCGCGCGGAGGCGTATTTATGTGTTATGCCTTCGAGGCCATCATGTTTCCCACGATCTTCGCCATAACCATCGGCGAGGCCGGCAAGTCTGTGAAGATAGCCTCCTCCTTCCTGATGATGACGCCGATCGGCGGGGCCGTCGGCACACTGCTGATGGGTCTTGTGGCCGACCACGCGTCGGTATCCACCGCCTTCATCGTCCCGGCGATCGGCTACGCCTTCGTACTTCTCTACGCCCTCACCCTCCTCCCTCGCCTCCGCCACAAATAAAAATCAGCGCGATTGTTGCGCAATACGGAAATATTTTGTAACTTTGCAGTCGCAAACAAAATCGGGGTGTAGCACAGTTGGTTAGCGCGCTACGTTCGGGACGTAGAGGTCGGGCGTTCGAGTCGCCTCACCCCGACAGAAGGCTCGGGAATTTCTCCCGGGCCTTTCTTGTTTTCTTATAAAAAGCTACCTATCTTTGCATCACAATAGCTATCTTTGCAATTGCATAACGCAATGCACATAATACTTGACATCATGAAAAAACTCGGATTCCTGCTGCTTATAGCGGCTCTTTCCCCCTTTCATTCCATAACCGCCACTGCCGACGTGCGCGGAGAAATCGCCGCTACGCGCGAAAAATCGGGTGGCGTTTACTACGCCTATCCCGTGACGCGAGATTCGCTTCCGCCTGTACCCGCGGGCTTCAAGCCTGTCTATCTCAGCCATTACGGGCGCCACGGCTCGCGCTGGGTGATCAAGGATTATGTGCATCCGCGCGCCGTCGACGGTCTGCGCGCCCAGAAGGCGCAGGGGAACCTTACGGCTTTCGGCGACAGCGTGCTCTCGGTGCTCGAACGCTGTGCGGCCCATACAAAAGGGCACTGGGGCGAACTCTCGGAACTCGGCGAGCAACAGCACCGCGAGATTGCCGGACGAATGTTCAGCCGCTTCCCCTCGCTCTTCGAGGGGAACACACGCATAGAGGCCCGCAGCAGCATGGAGCCGCGTTGCATAATCTCCATGGCGGCGTTCAGCGAACGACTCAAAGAGCTGAACGGCAAACTGAACGTGGAGCGCCACGCCACACCCTCCGACATGAAGATGATAGCCGACGATTCCGAGGAAGCGCGCGCCCTCGGCGATAAAAAGAAAGGATGGTACAAACGATTCATGCCGCGCCTCGACTCGCTGACACGCAGCGAGACCACGGCCACGCGACTCTTCAACGACCCTTCGAAAGTGGAGAAGCTTAGCAAGCTGATGACCGATATCTATGAGGTGGCCATAAGCATGCAGGATGTCAACGGCCTCGACGAGGAACTGCTGCATATCTTCACCCCCGAAGATCTCTATAACCAGTGGAAGATGTCGAACTATCGGATGTATGTGCGCAATGCCAACTCCGTGGAGGGTAAGGCTCTCGGTCCCCGCTGCGCCACTACCCTGCTCTGCGATATCGTGGAGCGCGCCGATTCCGCTCTCGCGGGCAAAGGAGTGCCCGTCGACCTCCGTTTCGGACATGACACGGCGTTGCTCCGCCTGCTCGCATTAGCAAGCATTTCGGGCGCCGACATGACGCTCGACGGCGAGGAGACAGTGGCCGGGGAATGGCAGACCTTCCGCCTCGTGCCGATGGGGGCCAACCTGCAGCTGGCTTTCTTCCGCAATCCGGAGGGTGAGACCCTCGTATCGGTAAGACTCAATGAAAAACCGGCCGCCATAACCGGGCTGAAAGAGGCTCCCGGCGCTCCCGGCTATTACCGCTGGGAGGACCTGCGGCGCCTCTGGCTCTCAGCCACTTCGCCCGTAGCCGCGCTCGCCGAGCGCATAGAGCCCGGAGCCTCGCGACGTTTCCTCTTCATCGAGGAGAACTCTCCCGAGGATTTCTTCGAGATCTCGGCAATCGACGGCAAACCGGCTATAAAGGGGAACAACCCGGTGAACATAGCCGCCGGCCTAAACTGGTATCTGAAATACTACCCGCATATACATCTTAGCTGGAACGACATGACCGCCGAGCTGCCGGCAAAGCTGCCGCTTCCGGCAAAACCCGAGCGCCGCGTCACCGACCTCTCGCAAAGATATTACCTCAATTATTGCACCCACTCCTACTCCATGGCTTTCTGGGACTGGGACCGCTGGCAGAAGGAGATCGACTGGATGGCTCTGCGAGGCATCAACATGCCGCTGGCCATAACGGGCACCGACATAGTATGGCGCAACACCCTGCGCCGCCTCGGTTACAGCGCTAAGGAGGCCGATGCATTCGTGGCCGGTCCCGCATTCCAGGCATGGTGGCTGATGAACAACCTCGAAGGCTGGGGAGGCCCCAACACCAAGGAATGGTATGCCGACCGCGAAGAACTCCAGCACCGCATTCTCGGCCGCATGCGCGAGTTCGGCATGGAGCCCGTGCTTCCCGGATATTCGGGAATGGTGCCCCACGATGCCGACGAGCGTCTGGGCATGGAGGTATCGGGCAAAGGTATCTGGAACGGCTTCACACGCCCCGCATTCCTCAAGACCACCGACCCCAAATTCAATCTGATAGCGGATATCTATTATGATGAGCTTCGCAAGCTCAACGGCCCCGCGAAATATTACAGCATGGATCCCTTCCACGAGGGGGGAAGCACCGAGGGCGTGAACCTTCCCGAAGCCGGACGCATCATCTCCGCGGCCATGAAGAGAGCCAATCCCGAGGCCGTCTGGGTGATACAGGGGTGGAACGAGAACCCGCGCGCCGAACTGCTTGCGGGCGTTAAGAAGGGAGATATCGTGGTGCTCGACCTCGCGTCGGAGATCAAACCCAACTGGGGCGACCCGGATTCTCCGTCGAAGACCAAACGCGCCGAGGGGTATCTTCCCCACGACTGGATGTTCTGCATGCTGCTCAATTTCGGCGGCAATGTCGGCCTCCACGGACGCCTCAACAACGTTATCGGCGGATATTACAAAGCACGCGCATCCCGTTTCGGCAAGGACCTTACGGGCATCGGACTCACCCCGGAGGGGATAGAGAACAACCCGGTGATGTATGAACTGCTCAGCGAGCTTATATGGCGCCCGAAGCAGTTCACGAAAGAGGACTGGCTCAAAGGTTATTCCGAAGCCCGCTATGGCAAGCGCGATGCCGATGCCGAGAAGGCATGGCTCGCACTTGGCGCCACTATCTACAACTGCCCCTGGGGCAACCTTCAGCAGGGCACCACAGAATCGGTGTTCTGCGCCCGTCCTTCGGAGAAGGTGTGGAGAGTGTCGAGCTGGAGCCGCATGGTGCCTTATTACGAACCGCAGGATGTGATCGATGCCGCCAAACGTTTCGGCAAAGCGGCTCCGCGCCTCGCCGCCAACGAAAATTACCGCTATGACCTCGTGGACATCACCCGCCAGGCCGTGGCCGAGAAGGGACGCCTCACCTACACCAAGATGCAGGAGGATCTCAAGAAGAACGATATGAAAGCGTTCAAGAAGCATTCCGATGAGTTTCTGGAGCTTCTGAAGACGCAGGACCGTCTGCTCTCCACCCGACAGGAATTCCACGTGAACAAATGGATAAAGGATGCCCGCTCATTGGGG
>URNY01000088.1 GCA_900549375.1 uncultured Bacteroidales bacterium
GGAGGGTTGACTTGCCGGCATTTGGGAATCCTACGAGGCCCACGTCGCCCAAAAGCTTCAGCTCGAGCACCACGGCTTTCTCGATTGCGGGCTGTCCGGGCTGCGCATAGCGCGGAGCGCGGTTGGTGGCGGTGGCGAAATGCCAGTTGCCCAGTCCCCCTTTGCCGCCTCGGAGAAGTTTGATCTCCTGCTCATCTTCGGTGACTTCGCAGAGGAATTCTCCCGATTCGGCATCGAACACGGCGGTTCCTACGGGGACTTCGATTATCTGGTCTTGTCCGTCTTTGCCGGTTGAGCGGTTTTCGCCGCCGCTCTGGCCGTTGGTGGCGAAGACGTGCCGGCGATAGCGTAGGGGCAAGAGAGTCCAGAGATGTCGGTTGCCTCTGAGTATTATGTGGCCTCCGCGGCCCCCGTCACCCCCGTCGGGGCCCCCTTTGGGAATATATTTCGCACGATGGAAATGCCGGCTTCCGGCACCCCCTTTGCCCGAACGGCAAAGGATTTTCACGTAGTCTATGAAATTGGATTCGGCCATGTCTCGATATGCTTTTGGGTCTTTCTTTATTGCCCTTTCGGGTCTTTATGGAATAAACGCCTCTCCGGGATGAATGGTTGATTCGGCAATATCCGAAGCAAACGCTATATGGAGGAGTTTTCGTTGTATTGTTCGAGGGCTTTAGTCAGTTCGTTTGTCACCATTATCCTCAGTTCTTTGGGCGCGAGCACCTTCACTTCGGCGCCGAGACCGAGGATTTCGTGGACGAGCTCGTAGTTGAGTTTGAGGTGATAGGTGAAGATGGAGAAATTATCGTGCACCTCCTCCTGCTGAGTCGGGTGGAAGGGAAGTGCGCGGAAATATTTCGCCTGTCCGGGAGTGGTCTGCAGGCGGACAACGCGCGGGGCGGCTTTGGAGACGGTGACGCCGACGGTGTTATCGAAGAAATGGGCGGGCACCACGTTCTCGGGCATAGTGAATTTGCGGTTCACCGGCTTCATGCCCCGGATGCGGTCGAGGGCATAGGTGCGGATGTCTTCGGATTTCTCGCGAAGGCCAACCATATACCAACGCTGTTTATAGCGCTTCACGAAATATGGGCGGAAGAGTATGTCGGCTTCGGGGCGCGAGCGGTTGAATCCGGCGTAGGTGAAGCTTACTACTTCGCAGTTGCCGATCGCATCGAGCACGAGGGGGAGGTATTCGCGGGCCGAGGGCACATCTTCTACGAGCACCCGGTCGTTGGAGGCGTTGGAACCCTTCATCGCCGAGTTCACGGCGTATGAATCGAGCAACCAGTTGGTGAGAATGCGGTTTTGGCCGGCCTCGCCCGGGTCGATGTAATATTCACCGGCGTTGTTGCAGAGGATGTCGATATGGAAATTCTCCTCGATGGCTCGCCGATAGTGGAAGAAAGTGCGGGCAGGGATGGGATTGCCGTCGCCGATTGCCGACCGCATCCAGAGGCGGTCGATTTCGGCGCGCGTCAGCTTGCCGTAACGGTTGAGCGTATCGACAATCCATATATATCTGCTGATTAAATCTCCGGCCATAATATGCAAAGTTAACAAATTTGATGCGGAAAATGAAAAGAGGAGAGAAAAAGAGGGGAATAAGAATGGCTTATATTGATCGAGCCAATAAGAAAAAGGCCGACTCACGTCGGCCTTGTTTCTTCAATTAAAACAACAATAACAACTTTTTCAGAACGCTTATAGCAGTGTTTTTTATCTTTCTTCGATGTTATAACGCCGAAGCGGGAAAAAAGGTTCAAAAATAATTTTGAATGGGGAATTTTGAGGGGATTAATGGCCGGTGAGGTCGAGGTAGATGTCGAGGGCGGCGCGGAGGTCGCGATCGGAAACGGGAACGGCTTCGAAGGGAGAGGGGAGGAGGGAATTATTTGCAGAGAGCGAGGAGAGGGTATCATTTGCAGAGAGCGAGGAGAGGGTATCATTTGCGGAGGGGGAGGAGAGGAAATGTTCTGCCGGGAGGGAGCGGAGGAGGATGAAGAGGGGGAGAGGTTCTTTTTGTCGTGGCCGGCGAGCTCGATGATGGCGTCGCAGTCGCGGCAGGTGAGGGGAAGCGTGGGGAATAGAGGGAGGATTTCTCTTCTATACAGCTCGATCTCTTCGGAGGGGAGGCCGAACAGCATGTGGGAGAGAATGAAGGAGAGGAGGAGGCCGTGGGCCACGGCTACGCCGTGAGCCACCGGTTTCCCTTTTCTCAACAGCAGAGTTTCGAAGGCGTGACCTCCGGTATGGCCGAAGTTGAGGATTTTGCGTAGTCCTCTCTCTTTCGGGTCGAGCAGGGTTATCTTCTCTTTGAAGCGGACGCATTCGGCCATGACGGCGCCGAGGCGCTCCATGACGGCGGAATTGGTTGCTGCATTCAGATTCCTGCGTGGCAGAGGCGGATCGGCGAGCAGATTGCGGTATAGCTTGCGCGAGGAGATGATGGCGGTCTTGACAATTTCTCCGAAACCGGAGATTATTTCGCTATGGGGGAGGGTTGCGAGCGGTTGCGCGGAGATGAGGACGGCTTCGGGATTGCTGAATGCCCCGATTTCGTTTTTAAGGCCAAGGAAGTCGATGCCTGTCTTGCCTCCTACGGCGGCGTCGACGGCCCCGAGGATTGTGGTCGGAACATTGATGAACCGTATTCCCCGCTTGAAGGTGGCTGCGGCGAATCCGCCCAGATCGGTGACGACTCCTCCTCCGAGGTTGATGAGCAGCGAGTCTCTTGTGGCTCCCCCATCGGAGAGCCTTTGCCACACACGGGCGAGTGAGTCGAGATTCTTGTTCTCTTCGCCGGCATCGATTACTATGATTTCCGGGTTCTCCTCGCGCAGAAAATCAATAAGGAGCGGCATGACGTATCGGTCGACGTTGGTGTCGGTGAGAAGAAAGAGCCCTTTGTGTGGCTTCTTATTCAGGATATCGCTGATTCCGCGTGAGATATCGCCACTCTCTTTTATGATGGAATTTTCCGGATTCATAGTCGAATATTTATAATGAGGCCTGGTCCCCGAGGATTTTCAGAGAGTCGGCAAATTCTGGCATGGATGGGAAGATTATGTCGGCCCCTTCTTTCAGGAATTCTTCGCGCGGAATGGGTCCCGTTGTCACGGCAATCGTGAATACGCCCGCGGCTTTGCCGGCCCTGACGCCGAGCGGGGCGTTTTCGATCACAATGGCCTCCTCCGGGTTCACGCCGGCTATTTCGAGTCCCTTGAGATAAGGCTCCGGATCAGGTTTGCCATGCTTGACATCGAGAGCCGTGACACGGTCGCCCGGCATGAAAGCGCCGGGATAGTCGGCATTGATATTATCGAGCAGTGAGGCCTGCGAAGAACCGGTGACGAGCACCCGGCGCAAAGCGCGTCGCTCCAGCTCGTGCAGCATCCTGTCGGCGCCCGGCATCGGATCGTTGAACCCGATCTGACGGAAAACTTTAGTTTTTTCTGCATAAATGTCGCGGGCCTCCTCGGGGGAGCATCCCCGTCCGAAAGCGCGTCGGAATAGAAGGTCGATGGTGGCGGGTCCGGTCATTCCTTCGTAGAGATAAAATTCCTCACGGGTGCATTCCACACCGAGCGCCGACATAATCCTCTGCCATGCCACCGTGTGATATTTCATCGAATCATAAAGCACGCCGTCCATATCGATGAGGGCGGCTTTCTTGCCAATTAGAAAATCTTCCATATTATCAGAACGGAGCGTGACGGCGGTTTATTTCGCCAAAGGCAAAGGCTACCATGAGGCGAGCGAGCGTGGCGGAATGCGCCTCCGGCGCAGCGTGGCGGTTCCGGCCGGGAGCGGCAACGCGGGGATATCGAGCTCATGGAAGATGATATGCAGCCCGATGGCGCGGGTCATAAGCAGATCGTCGTGGCATCCGGCGATGGCGCCGTAAGATCCGTTGGCTCTCCTCTCGTAGGCGAGATATTCATCGAGGCAGTCTGCATCCCGCTCAACATACATTCCTTCGCGGATAACCTTCACCAATGTGGCTATGATCATAGGCTTCGTGGCCATGTTGGTGTGGAATCCATATCTGACCGGCATTCCGCGGACCACTGCCTCCTCGCTTTGCCGACGGGCGTAAAGGTTGGGGTATATGTCGCGCAGACGGTTGAGGATGAACGAAGACTGGTCGCCATCCGTGTCGCGGTCGCGGTCGCGGGTTTCGAGTGTATTGCTTTCGATCACCAGCAGAGCCTCGTGATAGAAACGGGAAGCATGGGCCGCTTTCTCTGTGAGCAGGTCGAAATCCGTGTGGCCTCGCCATTGGGCCACAACCTCGGGCCTTTCGCCGCGAGCCATCGGCGCCCTGTCGAATACCACGATCACGCTCCAGTCGGCCTTTGCCGAGCGGCCGCCGACATCCACCACCGTGACATAACGACTCTCCATCCGGGCAACAGATTCGTCAGGCAGACTCCAGATTTTCCAACCTCCGGAGTCGAGTCGCGAGAAGCCGCTTTCATCGATTTCACCACGCAGAGGAGGGTCTGTGCAATCCTTGCGCAGAAATTCAACCTTGTATTTATCGAACACCCTTGCGCCGGAATGCACGAAAGCCTCCACATCGTCGCTCGGATATTCGGCGGCCATCAGCCCATGGTCGGAATATTTCGAGCGCTCGGCCACATACCAGTTTATGGCTTCGAGGGTGGCTCCTTTTTCCCAGAGCCACCAAAGATAAGCCCCGGGCTGTGCGCGGGCGGAGGGGGCGGTGTCGACGTTCCGGAGCGAAAGCAGGCGCCCGGCAAATCCGTTTCTCTCCTCATCGGAAGCAAAAGGGAGCGAATACTGATCGATATCGAACCAGGATATGAAAAGAGCCTCGAATTGCGAGATTCCCCGTTTCGCCGCCTCATATTCGCGATGAAAGAAATTGCCCGTGCCGTTGGCCGTGGATTCATAAACAATCATGGTGAGCGGCAAGAGGAGGACGCCCGAACAGGCCGAGCGCACAATATCCTCCGGCGATTTTCCGTCGGTGCGTTTCCAGATGCCGACTTCCGAACAGTGCACGAGATTATAATCGCCGCCGCGGCATGAATCGGGTCGCTCGGCCGTGCCGATCTTTATCTTGCAGTTACGTGCGGGTACGCGGAAGATTGCCCGCGCACGTCCGACAGGTTCCATTTTCTTCGCCGCTCCTCCGAGTTTGGCTTGCGGATAGGAATCGATCATGCGGTCGAACATATCCTTGATTTCATCGGATCCCACACCCTGATGAGCTATTATCAGAGAATTGAGACCTTTCTGATGCACGAGCTGAAGCCAAGCCATGTAAAGCTGAGAGCATGTGGAGCCGCCCCACTGTCGCGCCTTGAGCAGGATGAGCCGGATTGGACGGCCGGCCAAGCGGATTTTCTCGAGTTTATCGACAAATTTGCGTTGCGGGCGGTTTAGCGTGAAAGGGACATCATCACCACCTCCCTTACGTTTAATCTTCACATATTTGGCGGCCCAGTAGGGGAAATCATGCAGGCACCGGAGCTTGTCGTAGTTCTTCGCGGTGAGTTTCATCTCCTTCATGGCCATAGGGAGGAAGACGCGGCCGCCGTTGCGTCCCGGCGACCGCGTCTCGAACCTTTCCCCGACCGAACCCTCACCCGAAATCGGATCGAACTTTTCCGACAGCTTCGCGAGCCGGCGCCTGTTCTCTTCAAGGATCTCCTCGGCAGTAAAAACTCTCTCGTAACTCTCCATGCACTCTCCTCTCTCCTCTTCCATAGAATCAGGCTCTAAGGCGGTAAATCATCACTCTGGCGGATTTGGGGGTGAGGTAGAACTCAGGCGCCGGAGAATTGACTGCGCGGAAGCAAGCCTCGTTCAGGGAGATGCCCGGCACCTCTTCGCGGATGCGTCTCACCCGGCGGTAAAGTTCAAGATACATCTCCCTTTTCTTCGTATTCATCGATAGAATTCGGTCGCCTCTGAGCATTTTAGAGATGACTGCCGCCGCCCTGCGTTCGCTTACCCAGAAGCGGGAAGCCGGCATTTTTGCGGCGCGAGTGAAGAGTTCCTTTGTAGGGATGCTTCCCAAGAGATGAAGCTGGTCGCGGAAAGCCGCGAGCAACTCCTTGTCGCGTTGCGGTCCGAAATCGGCCACTGATCCAATCTTTTTCATAAGTCTTTTAAGTTTAAAGTGAAATTTGTAAGTATGGCCTTTATATAAGGCTTAGGACAAACAATTGCTCTTAATTCGGATGCAAATATAATAGCAATGCTATAAATATGCAAGCATAAATATTAACTAAGTTAATAAATAATGCATCTTCCTTTTCCACTACCGATAAATTTGCAGTCACAAAACCAAACGAGATAATTATGATAATCAAGAGGAAAAGAAAGGATCTGTCCGAGGAGATGTCTCAGGAGGATCAGCAGGGGAATCCACCGATGGAATCGGAAGAAATGATAGGGGAACCTAAAGAGAATGTAGAGATGAAAAATACGGAAGAGACGGAGGAAAGTCCGTCAGAACCGGCAAACGAGTCGTCGGCTGCCGCTGAAGAGAGCGAGAGCGAACGTCAGTTCAGAGAGCTTGCGCAGGCATTCGCGATCGGACGCGGGCTCCCTGCGGAGGAACTGGAAGAGGCCCTTGCCGCGATGAAAAGGCTTGGCGAGGCGTGGACTGCAGGAAAGCCGACTGTCGAGATGCTTGAACTGACCGTAAAAGGGCTTGACTATGACCGAGCGGTGTCCAAGGCTATTGCCGACGGGGAATTGCGAGGGCGTAACATGCAGATAGAGCAGCGCTACATGAAGCCTGTCGAGAGCGACGGACTTCCGCACCCGTCGGGCCGGGGAGGAGGCAAGCGCGATGCCGGCCGCATGGCAAGCATTTTCGATCTCGCCCGCAATGCGTGATAATTAATCACTTAATCACTTAATAACTATTACCTAATCACTATTACTTAATTAAAGTTATGGCAAAAGAGAATCTTCAGCCGATGCCCGGAACGTCCGGGAAGAATACACAGGTGCCGGGTCAGGCGGCAACAGTATCGGCCGCCGCGGAAGTGACAGGCGGCATAGCTTCCGGCAATTTCATCGAAAGCGACATAGATGAGGAGCTGTTCCGCTTTAATTCCGATGACACTCCGCTTATGAACCTCATGCTCAAAGCCAAACGCGTGAAGGTGAACAGCCCCGAAGTTGAGCATTATATGATCGACGAGGCAAAGAGCCAGATCACGGTGGCCGCCGATGTGGAGGAGCAGACGCAGATGCAGGTAACGCTGCCGCTTCTCTCGCAGGACCAGAATCTGCCGCGCCCTTACACCACATTGCTGGTGAAAGGAGTCGACGGATTCAATGCTGCGGGCAACTTGCGGACACCCGGAAAAGAGCTGATGCTTTTTGTGGTGGCGCAGGATCCTACAACCAACAACCCCGTGGTGAGGGCCGTGAACGGGCGCAAGACGCAGGAGGAGGATGAGTTTTCCACCATTCCCCGGATACCGGCCGGCACAAAAATCGTGATTCTGGCGAATTCGCTTTATGAGACTCAGAAAGAGGTGGATCCCGACCTCATAGTGCCCCAGCCCACGAAGGTGTATCTTCAGAAGAGAGGAATGAATCAGGTCGTTTCCGACTATTTCGAGAGTCAGCGCAAGCGGATACCTTTCTCGAAAGCGATCATAGCCGAGCAGGCCATCGCCAACTTCAAGGTTCGCGGCAACCGCACGCTCTGGGCCGGACGTGCCGGGAAATTCAAACTCAATGTGCCGCGCATGGGGTTGCAGTATGTTTATTGCACCGAAGGCTTGCGCTGGCAGTTCAAGCGCGAGCTGATGCACAAAGGGAAATGGACCGTCGAGGATGTGATCGCACTCGCCAAGATGTTCTTCACCGGCGAGGATGTGCCGAAAACTGCGCTTCTGCTTGCAGGCAAGAATCTTCTGGAGCAGATACAGTGTATCGACTTCTCGAAACATCCAGAGATTCAGATTTCCACTAAAGTGAATCCCGTGGGATGGAGCGTCACCAATTTCCATACGGTTTTCGGAGACATAGAGATCAAGCGCGAGCCGACGCTCGACCGCCTCGGATGGAGCAATTCCGGCGCATTGATCGGGGAAAACAGGCTTGTTCACTATGTCTATTCCGCGGAACATAGTTTCAGCGACCGGGTCGAAGGGGAGGAAGCCACCCGCAACGGGATTCTGATATGGGATGCCCTCGCTCTGAAGGGGAGCTGTCATATCTGGATCGACGGCGACGGCGACCGTCCGACCGAAGGAGCGTTCAGCTTCAAGCTCTGGAACAGCGACAAGGCGCCGGAAGATGCCGCGGCCGGCGATGTCTATTATCTGACTGCCAACTGTCCCGGAATCAGTTCCGCCGCTCTGTGCGGCCAGATCTGGGAGGCGTTTCAGGGTACGGCCGACGATGGTTCCGACACCCTTGAATGGCGTCCATGCACCCGCGAAGTTTCTGTGTAACCGAAAAACAATTCTGACATGACAAAGACTTATGGCGTCGGAGGAATGATGGAATGGAACGCGCTGATCTCAGCCGGGAGATGCACCGTCAGGGTGCATTTCTCCGGAGGATCGGTGACGGGATATGGCGTCACTCCGGCCACATTCACCACCGACAATCCGGCTGTGATCCATCTGATAGAGCACAGCCACTGGTTCCGCAAAGGAAGAATCAAGCTTCTGAAAAGCGTGAAATGAGAAATAGTCCGAATCAGGCGGACGCATCCCAGATGCGTCCGCTTTCGGCTATTGCCGAATCGAGAATAACTAAAATCCAAATATTATAAACGATGCTGATAAATATAGATGAATTGAGGAGTGAAGTGCTGAAAAACCTCGATGAAAACGAAGAAAATCTTCGCGACCGGATGCAATTCGGTCAGCCGGATGCCGGCATTCCGGAACTTATCGACAGTCTGCTTCCGGAGGAGGCTGCGGAAGTGATGCTTCTAACGCCACTAAGCGATATCGACGAATGGGAGGAATGGGATGCAGAAGCGGAATGGATTTCGCCGGGCAGCGGTTCGGTGCGGCTTCCCCCCGATTTCCTGCGGATGATAGTTTTTCGAATGAGCGACTGGAAGAGAAGCGTGTCGCGTTTCATCTCTCCCGATTCCGAGGAATTTCAACTGCGTTTCTCCCCGGGCCTCTATCGCCGCAACCTGAGGAAAGCCCCTGCGGCCGCCATATGCGCCGGGAACCGGCGCGGAGAATTGCTATTCATCGGCAGCAGCGATCCCGGAGCCTGCGTGGAGCGGTTCGGCTATCTGCCGAGGCCCGATGCACGCGGCGACGGTGAACTCTGGATTCCCCGTTCGCTGCGCAAAAGAGTGGCCGAAGCTGTTGCCGCCCGCATCCGCCGCATCAAGGATTTCGAGTGAACGCCAAGAGGAAACGAGAGGAAAAAAGGGTGTAGATGATGTTATAATCATATAAAATGCTTAACTTTGCGGTCGATATGTTACGCGAAGGCTTTTTTGAGAAATATTTCATCAGCCCGTTTTTCAGGCATTTCGCCGACTTCACGGGCAGCGCTTCCCGGAATGATGTTCTTTACAGTGGCGTTGCATGGCTCACGGTCACTGTCGGTCTTGCCGGAGTGCTGATCGGTCTGGTGGGACTGCTCGGACCTGAAGTTGGCTTCGTCACATCCATAGTTGTCGGTATTCTCTGGATTGCCGGTTCAGCCTGTCCATTCGCCGCCCTCTTCCGTCGCCTATCCAATTCAGAGAATAGCGACGAACAAAGCGGGATGCGGAAGCCTGTGTTTCTCTTCATCGACAAAGCATTCATAGCCGTATGCGGACTCTTCTTAATTTTCGGCATACTGATGATGGTTGTGACGCTCAACAGCGGCGACATCAACATGAATCCGCGTGGCTCAGGCGATTACGGCCCCAATCCGATACTTGAGGGGGATAGTGTGGTGGAAGAGCCTATCTTCACATATCAGAGCGAAGATATGGAGGAGGAACATGTCGACACGCTCAACGACCTGTCGGACCTCGATACAGTATCACTCGACGAGAGCTTCGACCCGACTTTGAATCCCACGGCCCCGGAGGACCCCGATACCCTCTCTATGGAATACTAAAAGATATCAAATATCAGATATCAATTCAACATTCAAAATTCCCCATTCAAAATTATACCGTTGGCGCTCCGGAATCCTTTCCCGGGGCGGCAGGCGTTTTAGGGGGCAGCGGCGGTTTGATGATCTTCGAAAGATATTTCTCCTGGACAGTCTGCATCAATACCCAGAAATTAGGCACGAACAACGTGCCGATAAAGGCATTCATGGCCATTCCGAACACTACGGCGGTTCCCAATTCGATACGGCTGTTGGCACCCGGTCCGGTGGCGAACATCATCGGCATCACGCCGAATACGAAAGCGAGCGCAGTCATCATGATAGGCCTGAAACGGACCTCTCCCGCATCCTGCGCCGATTTCACAATCGGCAATCCCGACTTTCTATAATCCATTGCGTATTCCACGATAAGGATTGCATTTTTCGCCGACATTCCAAGGAGGAGGATAAGACCGATCTGCGTATAGATGCTAATGCTCTGATTCATAAGTATACATCCGAGGATAGTTCCGAGCACTGCCACCGGCATGCTAAGCACGACAGCTATCGGGTCTGTCCAGCTCTCATACTGCGCCGAGAGCACGAGAAGGGTCATGATGATGGCGAAAATGAATACGAAAGAGATGGTTACTCCCGACTGCGTTTCCTGATATGCCTGCCCTGTCCATGCGTATCCATAGTTCTTGCCGAGAGTCTGGCCCACGATCTCCTCCATCGCCTTAATGCCTTCCGAAGAGCTTACGCCCTTTGCCGGGGTAGCTGTGAGTCCGGCGGTCTGATACATGTTGTAGCGGTCCACCTCCGAGACTCCCATCGTCGGTCGGATTTCGGTGAATGTGCTGAAAGGCACCATCTCCCCCTGATCATTTCTGACGCTGAGACGGCGAACGTCCTGAATCTGGGCGCGCGAGGCCGCGTCCCCCTTGATGGTGACGTTGAAGCTGCGTCCGAAATCGAAGAAGTCGTTGACATAGGTATCTCCCAGATAAGCCGAAAGAGTGCTGTAGACGGCATCCATCCCCACGCCCTGCATTTTGGCGCGGTCGCGGTCGAACTTAAGCCGGTATTGCGGGGTTTCCCCCTGAAAGGTCGACGTGACGGAGGCTATACGGCCATCCTTCGCCGCGGCGTCCTGCACCTGACGCAGTGCCTTGGCAAGTTCGGAGGTGCCCAGATTGGAAATGTCCAGAAGCTGCATTTCCAGACCGGAAGACATTCCCAGCCCCGGAATCGCAGGAGGATTAATCGAAAACGCAACCGCTTCCTGACATCGGGACGTAATCTCGTTTACTTTGGCAATCACCGCATCGATCGAATTCTTTTTCCCCTTTCGTTCCTTCCATGGCTTGAGCATGACAAAGAAAGAGCCGGAGTTCGAACCGTTACCTCCGAGAAAGGACATGCCGGCCACGCTCATCACATCTCTGACCTGAGGCACCTCCTTGAGAATCTGTGCCGACAGGGCGTCGACTACTTTTTCAGTCCTTTCGAGCGAAGCACCCGCCGGCAACTGGATGGATGTCATGAAATAGCCCATATCCTCCTGCGGGATATAGCTTGTAGGCCATTTGAAGAAGCCCCAGAAAGCCACGCCGGCGATAAGCAGGTAAACTGCCATCGACACTCCGGGGCGACGGAGCATGTGCCCGATGCTTCGGGCATAGAGGTTCTGGACCGCAGACCATCCTTTGTTGAACCATTTGTAGAGAAAGAATTTAGGATCTGTGCGAGGCTTTAGGAAAAGTGCGCACAGCGCAGGCGTGAGGGTAAGGGCAT
>URNY01000089.1 GCA_900549375.1 uncultured Bacteroidales bacterium
CGTACTTACGAGGGCAAGTGCATAAGCAAGTTCGCATGGAAACCGTTTTATGATGCTTTCAATATCCGCATGTCCGCATATTTTACCGGTATATTCAGTTCGGATCAGTTCAACCAACCTATTTTTCCCGGTTACTTCAGCATTTACAAAAGTCAAAAAGCCGTTGAATTCATCATGACCATGAAGCAATGTAGAAAAAATTGCTCTCATTGAATCGGAAAGACTTTTCCATTTTGCCACTTCATCCATCAGCAAATCACGCGTTTTCTCGCAATCGTTGACAGGATTGTTCATCTGTTCGCTTATCAATTTATCATCTTTAAGCAAATGATGATAAGGACGTTCAGGGAAAAGCAAAGGTGACAAATACAGCGTATCGACCAACAAGCAATCCGGCTTCTGTTCACCAAACAGATATCTCGCATCGTGATTTATAATGTTATGCCCACATACAAAATCCACGCCTCTCATAAAAGCCTGCAATTCCTTCTTGCCAGCCGTATGGCACACCGCGCCATCCCAGCGCAGAGCTCCAATATCATGAATTTTATTATCATTCAGACCGACCTCTACATCTACAAAACAATAGCGGGAAGCATCATACGGCGCCTCTCGGGCTTGAGCCGATTTGTTATCCGCTTTGTTGATAGTATCTATTATTCTATTCCAAAATGACATTCTCAAAAAAGGAGCGTAAACTTATATTTATGAAGCTGTTTAAGCGACTTCCACATCTCCATTATGCAAAGATAGCGATTAATCATTATTTTACATAAATCAGGAGTATGTTCAATTAAATTTTAAAGTTGTCAACTGTTTCCTGATTACTGAATTGGCACCCTATTCAAGTATGGTTTGGACGAGATTGCCACCAAACTCATTTGCCCCACTCATACCTCCAAATTCGATGTTTTCAGATTTTTGTCATACATAATGGGCAATGTCTTAACCTCTGTTTTATGTTGCATGTATTTGTAAAAAAATACTTTATATTAACTTTGCAATTGCGAAACGGCGGTTTCGGAAACCACCGTTTCGCAATTTCCGACAGAGCCGCCACAATTAAAGTTATGAAGTTTTTTGCAATCAACAAGCAACTTGCCTCTTATACCAGCTCCCTGTCAGCACTCTCAATTGAAGACATGTAACAGATTTATGATCAATGCGTCTTAGCAGAAACTAAACGTTTATGTCAAAATATCTGATGTTTCTTCCATAAACTAAACTTTTAAGTAAAGATGCAAAAGTTTTGTCTATACACAAATATTGGAATTTCTTTTTTCCGACAGATTTTCAGAGTTTCGACAGCAGTTCTGATCCTTTCATGACATCCATTTTGGAGAAAGCGAACAATTTCTTGCCGAGGTCCTTGAGCGAGTGTCCGATATGATAGACGACCTCATCAATTATAAGGAAACGGTCGTGAGCCTTGTTGTAAGCGTGTAAAGTCACGCCCGGATATTGACGGTTGTGCCGCTCTACATCCTGACGGAGCTGAGTTGAAATCTTACCATCGTATATATCCACTTTCACTCCCGGATTCCGTTTTGACAGTTGCACAAGCACCGAATCATCAACATAGCTGTCAATCACTACGATTCTGTGTTTGGCTTGTCGAATCAGATCGGCAACAAAAGCGTAAGCATCAAAAATCTGCCCGTCGAAGAAAATACCTTCCTTCGGTTGAATAGCACTGCGGACAAAAAAATCTACTTTCTCATCAAGCTGTATAAAATGGCGATCATACTCTGAGAAATGCCTGTCAATGCGATCTTCAATTTGCATCAACCGTTGATTTAACGCGTAGCCACGGAGAAGATATTCTTTCAAGACCTTGTTGGCCCACTGGCGGAACTGAATACCACGTACTGTGTTTACCCTATAACCGACTGATATTATTACGTCCAAATTGAAATACTCGATATTTCTCGTCACATTGCGACTCCCCTCTTGTCGAACTGTTCGGAATTTCCGAACAGTTGCCTCTCGTGCCAGTTCCCCGGAGTCAAAAATATGCTTAAGATGCTCACTGATATTGGCTTTGCTTGAATCGAATAGTTCGACTATTTGTGATTGAGTCAGCCATACAGATTCGTCCTCAACTCTTACATCCAGAGACAGACTCTCATTCGGTTGATAAATTATTATTTCATTTGCTTGCGCAGGTTCCATGTGCTAAAGTATAAAAAGTTTATCACAGTTTCTTGCAGAAATGAAAGCATCAATCGATCGGGCGGAGCTCGCCGGTTACGGAATCTATCACGTAGCCGCCAACTCGGATATCGGCGGTCATCAGCGGATGATTGCGGATCAGGTCGACTGTCTCCGATATCGCCTGCTCCACCTCATCGAAGCCGTGAAGCCAGCGGTCAAGATCTATGCCGCAATGCCTCATAAGCGAGATATTGCCTTCGGGCACACCACGCTCTTTCATCAGATGCAGCATCTCATCGGCGTTCATACCCTGAACGCCACATTCTGTATGGCCGATTACCATTATCTCTTCCACTCCCAGCTCGTAGACTGCAATGAGCAGCGAGCGCATCGCTGAATCGAATGGATTGGTTATGACGCCTCCCGCGTTCTTGATAATCTTCACATCGCCGTTACGCACACCCAAGGCAGCGGGCAACAGCTCCACCAGACGCGTATCCATGCAAGTGACGATCGCAATCTTCTTGTCGGGATATTTGGATGTGATAAACCGCTCATATCCTTTATCCTCAACGAATTTCCTGTTATGTCTTAAAATCTCTTCTATCATAATATAAAATTTGAATTCATTTCTCTAAAATAGCTAATTCCATGAATAATTCAAAATAGATTTTAATTAAAGTGATTTCTCGCTGAGGAGAGTCGCGGAGCGACTGCACGGCCTATTAACCGCGTACTGCTGAGGACGATAGGACGAAGCTGTGCGCGGACCAGAGGCCCCCTCTCCCCTCTCAGTCGCGGAGCGACTGCACTTCAATCTGATGCCGGAGCCGGAGGCATGTCCCTACGCACGTTCGTTATTTGGAGTTACGTTTTAGAAAATCTTCGGCAGGGATTGTAATGGGCTGACCGTTTTTATCTGCGACAACTACATTCTCACCAAGTTTAGCCTTGCGCTCGAATAGCTTTTTCTGCGCCTGCTGAATATTTTCGCGAATGCGCTCAAACAATTTTATTTCTTCTTGTTCTGACATAATTCTTTGATTTTTGTAAATAGTGGAGTGTTGACAACAATATTACGTTCAACCACAGGCTCGAGTTCCTTAGTGTTATCGTACAATGACCATAAATCTACTATTGGCACAAATATCTCGAACAGGTTCCGCAATCCGGCCCAATACCGACGATGGATAATATCCGTCGGTATATTATGGCCGCCGGCTGCCACTCGCTGTGCTACGCGCATCTCTGCCATTTCGGGAGATGAAAGCCAGAAGAACAACAAAATAACCATATATCCTGATTCTTTAGCCCTTTTTACAAGATTTTTATAGCTTCTTGTGGCAAGAGTTGTCTCAATCGCAAATGTTGCGCGGCGGGAGAGTAGAAGATCAATACGTTGAAGCATCAGTTTTCCGGCCTCGACTGCTACTTCTTCGGGTTTGAATGGGGATAATCCTTTTGCAATTTCATCGGCGTTGACAAATTCACGGCAATTGAGTACATCAGGCAATACACTCATTGATGCCGTGGTTTTCCCTGCACCATTACACCCTGCGATAATATAAAGAGTCGGCCTATTCATACTGTTTCTTCCTGACAGACTACGGACGTGAAGTTGTTAAATTACGTGATTTTCAGTTTAGTATTGCTACTCGTAATTACAAAATTACAAAGATTTTTTGACATTGCAACCGAATAAATCAAGAAACGTGCTTACGCATAAATGCCAATGCGTAGGCACGTTTCTTAAATTTTCGCATCGCTGAAAAGGGGTTTAGGTCCGTTTCAGGCTACAATCCTTATTTCACGCGTTCGATTCTTATGCAGTCGACGAGGGCATGGTTGGTGCCGATATTCATGTTCTCATCCTCTTCGAGATAGCTGAGGCCGAGGGTGTGATGTCCTTTCTCGAGAGGGAGCGTCACGATATTGCTCATTCCCCAGTCGTTCCAGTTGCCGCGGCCGCGGTGGGGCATCACCATCGTGGCGGCTTTCGAGCCGTCAAGTGTGAGCGTGCGGATTGCCGCTTTGTTCTCGGTGTTGACAGGTCCGTTGCCGTTGGCATAACGTAGGGAAAAGGTATAGACACCTGTCTCGGGCACATCTATATCCACCGATACCGGCGCGCTCTGACGCGAAAGCTCCACAAAACCGTTGCCTGTGAATCCGGAAAGCTTCTCCGAGGGCTGATAGCTCACCTCTCCGGAGGTCATGGCTACAGTTTCTCCGGGGAACTGTACAACAATTGCGGGGCGGTTGCTGAGTGGTTCTGAAGCGAACGACTGTGTGCCGTCCCCGGCCACGCCGATCACCTGCCACTCGCCGGGCTCTACGGCCGGATAGCTCGTCTCCCGGGTCTTGGCCACAGGCTCGCCGTCGCGAAGCACGATGTATCCTGCGATATATTCTATTGGATTCCATTCGAGACGGTTGTTGACCGGCACCCCGTTTCCATTGAGCGAAGGATCGTTGGCAAGACGCGTCACAGGCGTGAGAGGCGCTTTCTTATTGGGCACGCGGTTGAGTTTCATCGGTGCGATAGGTTTGTTGTCCATCCTGACAACGATATTGACCTTCCCTTTAAGCATCTTGGGAGTCAGGACAGGCGTCTTGGAAAGATCTACCGGCTTGCCGTTGAGAGTAAGCTCGCTCACTTTGTTTCCGAAGCCCTCGACAGTGATGTCGAGCGATGCTCCGCGATAAGGGAAGTTGCTCAGTGTGCGAGTTCCGGCCAAAGCCTCGGGTACGAACGGAGCGATCATGAGTCCATCTTTCTCGAAGTGGATACCGAACAAAACACGCGTTGTAAGCGCGATATTGCCGGCGAGACACCATAGCATGTTGGAAGAGTTCAGCTCTGTATAGATGTCGCCGTTGTCGAGGTTGAAATTCTCCTTGTTGGTGCAGAAGAGAGCGGCCGGACGATAGATCGAGCCGATACCTTCGAGCACTCCGCCTTCGTTTCCGGCCTTGGCCTGAGCGAGCGTCCAGTAAGCGCCGACCCAGGGCCAGAGGGCATTGTTGTGGTAGCTGGGCCTATCGGAGATCTGCGGATAGAAGATGGCGGCTCCGAAGGGGGTCTGCGGATTATTCTCCGATATTGATTTCTGATGGTCGGCAGGCGCTATGTCGTAGAGTATGGCAAGAGCCTCGCCGAGGGTTTCTGCCCGCGGGTTGAGTATCTTGTTGTCGCGGCCGTAAGTGTACATTCCATAATACCCTTTGTCGGGCATCCAGAAAGTCTTGTCGATGTTGGCGGCCAAAGCCTCGGAGCGGGCAAAGAGTTTAGCTGCTTCCTGTTTCTTGCCCAGAGCCTGCGCCATCTCTGCGACGGCACGGAGTGTGGCGGCATACATCACGTTGGTGCCCATAGCTTCGCTCTGCGAGATATCGACGGTCTGCATCCAGCGGGGATAGCTCTGCTCGCGCCAGTCGATAAAGGAGGTCTCCCCTTTCACGAGTCCGCGGGGGCTCATCACGGTCTTCTCATCTTTCTCGAGCGAGCGCAAAGCTATGGGATATACCTTTTCGAGCCATTTGCGGTCGCCCGTAACCTTATAGATCTCGTATGCGGCAAGAGCCCACACCATGCGGTCCGTAGAGATGGGCCATGCGCCTCCCGAGCCTGTATCCTGGATTATCTGGCCGCTCGGATTCACCTTCTTCATCAGCGATATCATCGAGGCTTCCGGCTGCATATAAGCCATAGAGAGAATAATGGAATAGCTCACGTCGCGCGTCCATACGCCCGACCATTCCTTGCCGGTGCGGAGCGTGGTATCGGGTTCCACGGCGTTCACCATCTCATCGAGCGCCATGTTGTAGATGGCTTCATGGAGAAGGTTGTCGGATGTGAGCTTCGGATAGGATGAGAGGTCGTTCTTGCGCTTCCAGCTCTGCTCTATCGGCATGTAATAGCCGGGACGTCCCTTGTAGGTGGAGCGAAGCTCGTATGGGTTGACGGCCCAGGCCTTGAACTCATTCTGGAAAATAGTGTCGCCGGCCCAGCGATAGGCATCGGTCTGAACGATAACGCGGTCTTCGGGAGCGGCCGCCGACGCGAATGCCGGCAGCAAAGCCAGCAGAAGGGGTTTTATAGACATCAGGAATTAAGTATTAGTTACAAGTTATTAGAGAGACCCGTCGGGGCAAATGAAACTAAAAAGTTGTCCGCGAATATAGCAAATTATTCGCGGACAGAACTTATAGGGGATCGTTAAATTTTAAAAATCTTTATTGCCGTTCCTCCGCTTCTTGCCTGCGGTATGTCAAGCACACTCTCGGAGGTGACATCGCGCTGGGCGATTTCCACGGGATAGGGATTTGTCTCCCAGTCGGCATCGCACCCGTCTTTATAGATCACCGCCCGATAGCGGCAGCCCGGATCGAGAAACGACAGGGAGATATGGGCCGTGCGGGCTTTATCGCCCGTGGCGCTCCCCACATACCAGTCGTCGCCACCCTTGCGTTTGCGCGCCACTGTGACATATTCGCCGATCTCGGCCTCGGGATAGACCGTGCGGTCCCAGTCCACGGGACAGTCGCGGATGAAGCCGAAGGGACCCGGATTGGCCTCATAGTTGGCGATATCGTCGGCCGCCATCTGCAGCGGCGAATAGAGAATCACGAAGAGCGCGAGTTGTTTGGCCAGCGTGGTGTTGACGCGCGTCTGCGGCATGGCGGTGTTTTCGAAGCGGAAAATCACCGGTGTAAAGTCCATCGGGCCGGCGAGACCGCGGGTGAAGGGAAGCGTCACCGTATGGTCGGGAGGATTTCCACCCCCGGCATTCCAGGCGTTCCATTCCTGACCGCGCACACCCTCCTGCGTCATGAGGTTGGGATATGTGCGCTGCAGACCGGTCGGAATGACAGGCTCATGGTTGTCGACCGCGAGGCCGTAGCGGGCCGCCGTCTCCAGCACCTTGCGGTAATGGCGCACTCCGAACTGGCTGCTGTGGCGTTCCTTGTTGTCGAGAAGGTCGCCGACATAGCCGGTCTTGACATAATGCATGCCGCAATCTTTGTAGAGCTGCATGCCGGCCTCCATCTGACGCTCATAGTTGGCGATGCGTCCGCCTGTCTCGTGATGGCCGATGAGAGCCACACCTTTCGAGACGCCATATTCCGTAATCGCCTTTATATCGAAATCGTCGTAAGGGCGTGTGTAGGAGAAATCCCAGGTGACCCAGTCGGGGTTCCAGCCTTCGCACAATACGCCTCCGAAACCGTTGCGTGCGGCAAAATCCATATAACGTTTCACGTTCTCTGTCGTGGCGCCGTGTCGCGGACCCGCCTCCCATGTGGCCGTCTTCATGTGGTAGCACCACCATATGCCAACATATTTCTGAGGCACGCAGAAATCGGCGGCATTCTCGATGCGGCAAGGCTCGTTGAGGTTGAGCATGATGCGGCTCAGAGCCATGTCGCCGGCATTGTCGGCGATAATCAGCGTGCGCCACGGGCTGACGCGCGTGGAGCTGACAAACACCTTCTCGCCGCCCGACCAGGGGGTGAGAGCCGCGCGAAGCGTGTTGCTGCCGGGAGTGGCCTGCACGTTCATGGCTGCGAAATCGGTGAGGTTGGCCTCATGCAGAGCCATATGCATCCCCTCGGCCGTGCGTATTGTCACCGGCGTGCTCGCCCAGCCTATGCTGTCGATGGGCAGGCGGCGGAAAAGGCCCTCATAGAAACGGATTCCCTCCACCGGAAGCGACCACGTGGTGTGGCGTCCGGCGAAAGCGAATTCCGTCAGTTCGTCGTCGATCACGAAATCTTCGAGATCTTTCTGGCGGGGATATTCATAGCGGAAGCCGAACCCGTCGTTGAAAAGACGGAACACCACACTGACATCGCGTCTCACGTTTCCCTTTTTCTGTTTCAGCGAAACGCGCATCTCGTTATGGTTGTCGGCAATTACCGACTCCTCTCCCCATACCGGTTTCCATGAACCGGAATGCGACGATTGGCTGCACCCGGAGATGGAGAACCCGTCGGCGAGATCTTCGGCTCCGCGGAGCTTGAATCCCATCCGCGAAGGGAGAATCACCGGCTCGCCGTCGCGCTTTACTTCATAATAAAGCTTGCCGCCCTGAAGCGTCACCCCCAGACTGAGGCGACCGTCGGGCGAAGAAACCCGGCGACCGCTTCCCGCGGCAAACATGAAGTTCGCCGCCAGAAACGACGCCAATAAAACACACAATCTTACTGATACCTTCATAACCTGAAATAGTATATCTTTTTCGGTTCCTTTGGAGGACCGTCTGATTTATATTTGACAATTTTTCATCGCGAGAGTCTGACAACACGGCATGCGTGGGGAGCGAGCGTACCGCTCAGGCCGTCGGCCTTCCCCGTCTCGGCATGAAGCCAGAGATCGCGCAAGGTATATTCCCCTTCGTAGCCGAGGTCGGCGAACTTTACCGAATAATCGCGTGGAGAATCGTTTCTGTTGAACACGGCCACCACGGGCGTGCCGTCGCTCATCGTGCCGTGCCAGACCTGCGAGGCAGCGCTCCCGAGAGTTGTCCCCATAGGCTTGCCGCAGAAACCATCGGCATTCAGTTCCAGCAATTCCCGGTTTGCATAGAACTTCGTATTTTCGCCGATAGTGGTCCGTTGGTCGGCGATCGCCACCGGACCGCCCGCCATGATCTGGAGCGTGACGGCCGTCTGCTTCTCCCCGTCGTCGGCAAGAGTGTTAAGCCGCAGGAAATCGCCGTCGGCAATCACCTTTCCGCGCCCCGTGATGGAGCTCCAGTAAGTGAAACCGTCGAACTGATTCATGCAGTTGGGCCAGTTCACGAAAGATTTTCCCCGGTTATCGGCCGAGACATGGCGCCAGCCGCCTGTAGCGGTGTCGGCCACGATGCGCACCATGTTGCCATAGCGGGCCTCAAGCTCGGCGTTGTAATAGAGATGTGGCATCACCAGCGACGTGAATATGCCGTATTTCTTGGCCGCCTCGGCGATATATGCCAGACAGCGCTCATAGTTCTCGCGTCCGTAGCCGCGTCCGGTGATTCCCATACCGCGGTCGCGTCCGTCCTCATACCAGCTCAGGAAGTCCATGCGTATGAATTCTACCCCGAGATCATGGTAATGGCGGAAAAATCCGTCGATCCATTCGCGGGCTCCTACCCGGTTGGCGAGCGCCCAGCGGAACCAGAGATCCTCCTTGTCGGGATTCATCGTCTTGTCGCCGCGTTCGTAAAGGAGCGAGCCGACTCGCAGGGATGTACCCGGAATCAGAGTCTCGTCGGAGCAATGGATCCACATCGGGTTGTCGTAGACCCCCACCCTCATCCCGCGGCTGCGGGCCTTGGCCACGAGGTCGCGGATAGCGGTAGAGCCGTAATGCGTCATATATGGCGAACCCTCTTTGGCAAGCATCGGAATCCAGCCGTCGGTGCAGACCATGTCGTAGCCGTAAGGCTTCAGGTCGCGGGCCAGCCAGTCGAGGATATTGTCCCATTCCGAGGGGAGGATATCCATGCGGTCGTTGGAAACGCCTGCACGTTCCTGCTCATAGCAGTATTCATAGACGCTCCAGTAGAGGGGAGCCTTGAAAGTATGGATATTTCCGGGATCGGGAAGTTCGGGAAGTTCGCCCGGCACGTCGGAGCGGGGGCTGTCGCTGCCGCATCCTCCGGCCGACGCGCAGAGCGCGCCGGCCAGAGCGAATGCCGACAGTTTCTCTATAAACCTATTCATTCTTACTTGCACTCAAAAGGCTTACTTGCACTCTAAGGAGTTATTTCACCTCTATGTAATCGACCTGAAAGTTTCCATTGCCGCCCAGACCGGAAATCACCACCTCGTTCACGCCGGCCTCGAGATGCAGGCTGACTTCGCAGTCGCTCCAGGTATAGGCCTGCGGAAATGAGAGTGCGGCCGAGGAAGAACCGGCGGAAATGGCTCCCGTGCCGGCAGTTCCGTCAACTGTGGCGCGGCCCCGCACAACTATGCGGCAGTCGCCGGCCGAGGTCATCTCGACAGGAATCACCACTTCGGCACCCTCCTGATCAAGCCCCTCCACATATCCGGCTCCGTCGGCCTTTTCGGGCACCGGGGGCATATCCTTGATGGTCCAGTCGTTGCGACAGGAACCGAATGCTGCGAGCAAAACAATACAAGCCGCTGTGTATATAGTTTTATTTATCAATTTCATGATTAATCTGTTTTGAATCGGAATTTCTCATTGTTGGATAAAACTCACACCACGGCCTTTGCTCCGCCGCGTGTTCCGGCCATCTCGCACTGATATCTGCGCGCCGGGGACTTGATCTTCACCACCATGCAGGAGTGCGGCTGCAGCGACACGCGGTAGAAATCCGTGAATTCACCCAGATCCGACTTGCGCCAGAGATCGCGAACCATCGCCTTGGAATCCTTCTCGAATCCGAGATCCTTGCTGAAGCTTACGGTCATTGTCTGCTCCGAATCCTCGCGGTTGAAGATGCCGACTACCCAATCGCCGTCAGGGAGCTGTCCGGCCCAGATGGAAGAGCGGCTCTGTCCGCAATTGTAGGAGAGCGGACGGGCGGCGAAACCGGCTTTGTTGAGCGCTAAAATCTCCTCGTTCTGATAGAAGGAGGCGTTGGCGCCGATCGTGTCATACTGGTCGGCGATAGCTATCGGCGAGCCGGTGACGGCCATCAGCGATACCCAGAACTGACGTTCATTATCGGTTTCGGCTGTGTTCAGGCGGATAAAATCGCCATCCATTATCAGGCCTCCGCGACCGGCCACATCGGCAAATCCGATGAACCCGTCGAAAGCGTTACCCCAGTTGGCCCAGCCTTCCTGATAGACACCGCGGCGACGTCCGCTCACGAAGTCGAAACCTCCGCCAAACACGTCTTCCGACACACGCATCACATCGGCATATTTCACCTCCTCGGCCGCATGCTCAAAGCAGTTGGGCATCACGAGGCTGAACGTGATCTTGTCGGCACATGCCTCTGAAATCCAGCGCAGCATCTTCAGATAAGACTCGCGGCCGTAGGCGTTCTCATAATAATTCACGAAATCCACTCGCAGAAAATCGAATCCGAGATCGATGAAATGCTGCACATAGCCCTTCACCCACTCTTCGGCTCCCTCCTTCTCCGCATCCACCCAATAGATGAAGTCGTTGAACTTGGTGGAACCGGCGATGTCCTGAGCATTCTTCTGAGTGCCTTTCACCGGAAGATTGCGGTCGTAGGTGGCACGCGTCATCCAGAAAGGATTGTAATATATACCGGATTTAAGTCCTTTCTTGCTGTTGTAGTCGATCCAGTAGGCCCAGTCGTGCGACCAGTCGGAACAATATTTGGTGATATAACCATAGCGGTTCACTGTCTGGCCCTGTTCGATCCATCCGTCGGTGCAGATCATGTCGAAACCGTAAGGGAGGAAATTCTCGGCCACCCAGTCCACATTCATTTTATAGCGGGCCTCGGACAAAGCCTTGTCGGTGACAAAACATTCCTCATAGCCCATCCAGTACATCGGGCCTGCCCCGCGGCGGGTAACCTTCGAGTCGCGGGCCTCAAGGGAGGCCGTGGCCGAAACAGCCAGCAAAGTCACAGCCGTTATTGTTTTCAGATTCATATCTTTATTTCTTAATATTACTGTCCGCTAAACCATAAAGCAGTGAGTCCAACTTTCTGATAAGTAGAAG
>URNY01000090.1 GCA_900549375.1 uncultured Bacteroidales bacterium
CCCTGATCTCCGCGCAGGGAGGATAGCCGAGGCCGGTCCACATCACATATTCCTTGCTGACCATCTCGGGCGTGATCTCCCCGGCCGATTTCACCGGTCGGCATCCTTCGATGGCAATCGTCGCCGTGGATTTGAAGCGAGGAATAAAATCCTGATCCACAACCCAACGCTCATCGCCGGAAGAATAATCCTTCCCCTTCATGTCATGATAGAAATTACGGCTCAACACTTCGGTGAAGACCTCAGGTGTGATCGATTTATTTTCGATGTAGGGAGCCAAAAGATGACAGGCGTTTGCCTCGCGTACAAATCCGAATCCTTCATTCGGCCGGCCCGAATGGCTGTAGTTTGTCCGAACGAGCACGCCATTTGGCGCATCCTTCAGGTCGAATCGTTTATATGAATCGTTGTTCGTCTCGAAATATGCCCCGTTGCCGAAAGCATCGATCACTCCGAAGTTGGCTTCTACACCCATCGGACGGGGAAGCGTCTCGAGCAACTTTGCGAAATCATCCACAGTGCGGCATTTCCGCAATGCCTCGGTCATCACTATTCCCTCACGGTCCATCTTCGATGCCGGAACCTTGTCGTCCTTGATGTTGTAGGAAGCAGTGTTCATCACCGCAAAACCCACCTCGTTCATGCCCATCCAGGCCTCTTTCAGCGCCTTGTCGTCGGCATTGAAAAGAGCCACGTATGAGTATTCGCCCGGCTTCGAAGCCACATACTCCACCTTGTTGTCGGTGGTGCTCGTGTCGCGATGTTTCCAGAGAATAGGCCTTCCGTAAGGACTCATCTCGGCGCTCACGATGGCCGAAGTGCAGGCCATGGCCGACTCCGCCGCAAAAATCACGGCGAAAACAACCGGAAGCAAACCATAAAACAGTGGTCTCAGCATATAGTAAAATTAAGTCTAATATATTGTTTCTGTATTTTGCGTAAAGTTATGGAAAAAACATATCAAATGCAAATTGCGGTGCCTCCGCTTGTGAGAGGCACCGCAATTCTTATCATATCCTAAATGGTTTGTCAGTATGACTTATTATCTTCCGGACTCTTCAATTCGGTTCTTCATAGCCGAGTCGAAGGATTCCGCATCCATAAGCTGCTCAACGCTGAGATGCATGCGGTATCGCCAATAATTGCGGGGATTGGCCGGCACGTTGATCTGTTCATCATGCGGATTCTCTCGCCGCAAAGATCCGTCGCAAGAGAGCCAGTCCTGCAGAGGCAGGATGCAGAGCATCGAGGGGCTCTTCAGATGCAATTCCACAATCTTATCACAAATCCATGGTTCGGCAAAATGAGGAGCTTCTCCCGATTCATGGAGCACTTGATTATAGAACCGCTGGCTCACCTCTCTGTCGCTTTCCCACCAGCCGCGGATTCCGGGCATGTCATGGGTCGAAGTGGTACATACCGAATAATAGGGATAATGCCATGTGTCGCCGAACTCAAGTTCAGGATTCTTCGGCATGCGCTGAATCTCCAGCGAGAGGATGCGCAGACGCCTCATCACTTCCGGAACGCAATCGGGAATCATGCCAAGGTCTTCTGCACATGTAAGCATGCGCGTGGAATCAAGCAGCGGGGGCAGTTTCCACATTGCTTTGCCATACCAGAAGCCGTTATGACGGTGATAGAAGAAATCCGTGTAAAGACGGTTGAAATTCCATTTGGCATAATCCGACAACACTCGGAACTGATAGGTATATTGGGCGGCGATGCGAGGATGATAGTGTCCTTTCTGATAGGGATCTTCAATGAAAAGTACATCGTCGATGATGCCGAGCAATGCATTCATTATTCTGGAATCTTTTTCGCTGCCAGAACATCCAGCGAAATGACGCTCAACTTTCTCCTGCGTGTTGACAAAGGGTTTTAGTCCATAGCGATCACCTCCTATCCTGTCGAGATATTTCTGCTTCACCTCCTCTTTATATTCTCCAAAGAAGTCGTCGAGCATCCAGTCGAGAATCAGCGGATGAGTATGCACATCGGGATCAATCCAGAAATCATAGGTGGAGCGCAACTCTTCGGCGGTGAAAGGAAGTGCGGGATTGAAATAACCGAGCAGCCCATGGACTGCATTCATCGGAATCTCCCATATCCGGAAGAAGCCGAGTATATGGTCGATACGATAGGCATCGAAATATTCAGCCATCTTGCGGAATCGGTTTTCCCACCATTTGAACCCGTCGCGAGCCATCTCCTCCCAGTTGTAGGTCGGGAAGCCCCAGTTCTGACCGAGCACGGAGAAGTCATCCGGCGGAGCACCGGCCTGGCAATCCATATTGAAAAGTCTCGGCGACTTCCAGGCGTCGGCGCTGAAACGGCTGATTCCGATTGGAATGTCACCTTTCAGCACAACCCCCTTGCTATGAGCATAATCCCGGGCCTCACGGAGCTGGCGGTTCAGATGATATTGCAGGAAATAAACATATTCGAAACCCTCCTTATGCGACTTTGCAAGAGTATCCACTTTCTCATCGGAATATTCAGCATATTCTCCCCAGAAGGCATTGTCGGGATTCTGATACATCTCGCGGAGCACGCACCATGCGGCATAGGGACGAAGCCAATATTCGTTTTTCAGCACGAAATCTTTATAATCCTCACGTTTGCGTGTGGCCTCACCCTGCTCAGCGAACAATTCCCGAAGATACTCCTGCTTGCCGTTGTTCACCTTCTCGTAGTCCACATTCTCGAGAGCATTGAGCTCTGCGGCAAGCGAATGATAATAATCGCGCCGCTCTTTGCTCTTCAGCGTCCCTACTTCCCAGAGATTGAGGAACATCGGATGGAGTGCAAAAGTGGAATTCGCCTTGTACGGATAAGAATCGACCCAGGTACCGGTCATCGTGGTGTCGTTCACCGGCAGAAGCTGAAGGATCTTCTGGCCCGTTTTCGAACACCAGTCAACCATCTTCTTGATGCCGGAAAAATCTCCGACGCCGAAATCGCTATCCGTGCGGATGGAGAATACCGGGATAGCCGTTCCGGCGCATTTCCAGTCATTCTTAGGATTCGCAAACCGGATGCCGTCGACAACGATTTGCTCTGTAGCAATATCGGGACGTATTCCGAAAACCCTGTTGTTGATGTATTCCCAGCGCTTCACCTCCTTGGTGGCTTTGTCGAGAACCACGAATTTATATTCGAAAGGAATCTCCAGCGCCGCGAGGGGAAGATTCTGCTCCCATACCGGAAAGCGGGAATCATTCATAAGCACGGCATCCGCCGGATTCCAGTTACCGAGAGCATCGCCCTCGCCGGAAATGGCGAGTACTTCGTCGGGCTCCACCATCGGAGCCTCTATCGAGAACTTCACGGTTCCCGGCTGAGAAGGCAACGGCTGGTCTCGGAACGGGCGGCGAAGCATACCGTCGACAAACGCCGACGAATAGAACGGTTTGTCCTCAGGCAGGTCATGCCATGAACTGAATACCCGGCTGCGGGTGATACCCGCGCCGTCTATGAACCGATGGGGATTCCCCCATTCGAAACGCCAGGCTTTCTCGGGAGCCTTCACGATAAAGCTGAATTCGAAATCTCCGGGATTCCGATGGAAATCGATCACGGCCTGCCACGTGTCGGGCCCGGTCATATTCATTTCCAGAGCTTTCCCGGGGTCTCCACCCCCGAGCTCCGGAATCGGGCCGGTCACATAAAGCGACTCGCCCCATTCCGTGTGGTAGTTGATACTTAAGGTTATCTTCATCTCTATTTAGTTAAGCTTTCTAATATCTATTAGATGATATCTGTTGATTATCCGCACTTGGACGCGCCGCATGATGTGCATATCAGGCAGCCTTCCTGATATATTAACGTCTCAGCGCCGCATTTCGGACATTTCTGGCCGGTGGCAGCCGTTCCGTTAGGGAGATATTTCTTCAATGCCCTCTCCACTCCGTTTTTCCAGGTATTGATATTTGTGGAATCAAGTTCGAGGCCTCCCACAAGTTTGAGCACCTGATCGATCGGCATACCGTAGCGGAGCACGCCCGATATCAATTTGGCGTAATTCCAGAATTCAGGATTGAACTTCTCGCTCAGACCCTCGATAGTGGTCTTATATCCGCGTTTGTTGATAAACTGGAAATCATAGCGTTTCTTCCCTTCTGCGTCCACAGCCTTGATGATCTTTCCGCTGTTGACGCTCTTCGGGCAGAATATACCGTCCTCATCGTCGGCAAGACCGGTAAAGATCTCATAAGGTTTGCCGTCGACCAGACCTACAAAGGCAATCCACTTCTCCTTGTTGTTCTGGAAACGGACCACATCGGCATCGAGTTCGATCGGACGCTTCACGATATGATCCGGAGTTACGATCAACGGAGCGGATTTAACAGATTCAAGCACGTTGTTGCGCGATCCGTCGCGATAGACTGTGCAGCCCTTGCAACCGGCCTTCCATGCCTCTACATAAAGGTTGCCTACGAGTTCCTCTGTAACATCAGCCGGGAGGTTGATCGTGACACTGATTGAATGGTCCACCCATTTCTGGACAGCACCCTGCATGCGGACTTTCTCCATCCAGTCAACATCGTTGCTGGTGGCTTTATAATAGGGAGATTGTTTCACAAGATCATCGATCTCTTCGGCCGTCATGTTCGAACGGCGTTCGATACCCTTCACTTTCATCCACTCCAGGAATTTATGATGATACACAACGAATTCCTCGAATGCATCGCCGACTTCATCCACAAAGTCGATACGGACGTTCTCGTCGGAGGGATTTACTTTGCGTTTGCGCTTGTAGACGGGAAGGAACACGGGTTCTATTCCCGATGATGTCTGCGTCATTATGGAAGTGGTGCCGGTGGGCGCGATTGTGAGACATGCGATGTTGCGTCTTCCATATTTGACCATCCTTTCATAAAGGGCCGGATCGGCCTCGCGGAGTCGCTTGATATAGGGTTTGTTTTCCTCACGCTTGGGATCGTAAACCTCGAAGGCACCGCGCTCGCGCGCCATGTCGACGGATGCCGAATAATATGCGAGAGCAAGTTCTTTATGCACACCCGTTGAAAATTCTGTTGCCAGCTGCGTGCCGTAACAATAGCCGAGAGCGGCGAGCATGTCGCCTTCTCCGGTGGTTCCGCAACCGGTGCGGCGTCCCTTCAGCGTCTTGGAACGTATCTTCTTCCAAAGATTCAGCTCAGTGCATTTCACTTCGGCTGTCTCGGGATCGGATTCGATTTTCTCGATTATCATATCGATTTTTTCCATCTCGAGATCGATAATATCATCCATGATTCTCTGAGCTTTTCCTACGTGGCTGCGGAAAAGATCGAAATCGAAACTTGCGTTTTCCGTAAAAGGCTCCTTCACATAGCTATAGAGATTGATAGCTACAAGTCGGCAGCTGTCGTAAGGACAGAGGGGAATCTCGCCGCACGGATTGGTGGACACTGTCTCGAAGCCGAGATCACTGTAGCAATCAGGCACGGATTCCCTCTGTATAGTATCCCAGAAAAGCACTCCGGGCTCGGCGCTTTTCCAGGCGTTGTGCACAATCTTGTTCCAAAGTTTGGAGGCATCGATCTCCTTTACCACTTCAGGATCGGCTGCGTTCACCGGGAACTGCTGGCGATACGGAGTGCCGTCAACCACCGACTGCATGAAAGCATCGTTGATCTTCACAGAAACATTGGCGCCGGTCACTTTTCCTTCCGTCATCTTGGCATCGATAAAGTCCTCGGCATCAGGATGGGCGATGCTCACGGTCATCATCAGCGCGCCGCGGCGGCCGTCCTGAGCCACTTCGCGGGTGCTGTTGCTGTATCTTTCCATGAAGGGCACGAGTCCGGTTGAGGTCAGTGCCGAATTTTTGACCGGGCTCCCTTTCGGACGGATATGCGATAGGTCATGCCCTACTCCTCCACGGCGTTTCATAAGCTGAACCTGCTCCTCATCGATACGGATGATACCTCCGTAAGAATCAGGATGTCCGTCAAGGCCGATAACGAAGCAGTTCGACAGCGAGCCGACCTGATAATTATTGCCGATTCCGGCCATCGGGCTACCCTGCGGAACGATATATTTGAAGTCTTTCAGAAGTCCATAGATTTCCTCTTCCGACATGGGGTTGGGATATTTCTGCTCTATCCGGGCGATCTCCGAGGCGATTCGGTGATGCATGTCGTCGGGCGTAAGTTCATATATATTGCCGTCGGAGTCTTTCAGTGCATATTTGCTCGACCATACGCGGGCGGCAAGTTCGTCGCCCTTAAAATATTCAAGCGAAGCCTCGTAGACTTCATCATATTTGTAAACTTTGGGGTCCATATTTTTTTAAAAGTTTTCCATATCGGTTAATTCAGACTGCAAATATCGCACAAAAAATTCAATAATAAAAGAAGAAAAAACACATTTTTTGACATTAGAAATTTCAATTTTCAGATTCAATAAATCGACCGATTCAGAGTTATATATGTAGTAGGCTCTATAAGCTCTCCAGAATATGATGAATTACGGTTTCCGCTATAATATCGATCTTCCCGATGACCTGTCGACAATTCTCGATCAGGATTTCTGGATAATGGAACATATCGGCCCTATGCTTCTCTCCTCAGTAAAGGAGCCGGTAAAGTTTTCCGCCGCCACATGGATCTTCGTCAAATCCGGAAGGTGCCTGGCTGATATCAACCTTATAAATTATGAGATAACTGCCCCGGCGCTTGTGATAATCGAGAATTCGCAGATTCTCATTCCAAAATATATTAGTCCCGATTTCGACGCATCGATAATGGTGCTTTCAAAAAGCTTCAGAGACAATCTGTTTTTGTTTATAAGCAATATGCCTCTCTATACTGTCATGTCGCGCCATCCGGTGGTCTCCATTCCCGACGGAGTGCTCCCTGCTATCGGAAATTTCTTCTGCTCCATCAAAGAGACCATGGCCGATAATGACAATCCTTACCACGGGAAGGCCATACTATTCGAACTGGCCACATTCGTATTCAAGACCTTATATAAATGCTATGACTCATATAAGGATGAGATTATATCCAATCAGGGAAGAATGTCGGATCAGTTCCTGCTTCTTGCCCAGCAAAACTTCAGGGAACAGCGTTTTCTCGATTTTTATGCCGGCTTGCTGAAAGTAACACCCAAGCATCTTTCGCGCACTGTAAAGAAACAGACCGGTTTCACCGCGGTGGAATGGATAGAACGATTTGTGATTCTCGAGGCGAAGGTGCTTCTCAAATCCTCCAACCTCAACATCCAGCAGATTTCCGATGAATTGAATTTCCCTTCGCAGTCTTTCTTCGGAAAATATTTCAAAAAGCTTACTGGAATGTCGCCTAAAGAATTCAGAAACTCCTGAAGATCATAGCGACTCAAGTTCAATCATTTGAAATTTAGGACTTTAAATCCTATTTACGCCTAAAGAATATACCCGATTGCCATTTGTCGGAGATGATCAGACCCACAATTACCAATAGACATCCGATGTAACCGAGGAGGAAGATCTTCTCCCCGAGAAAGAAATAGCCTGCCACCATTGTGATCGGCGGCTGAAGATAGAGATAATTGTTGGATGTGACCGAGCCTAAGTCTTTCATCACCTCGTTCCATATCAGATATGCACTTACTGAGCAGAGAAGAACAAGGAAGAGGAAGTTCAGTATATATTGCGGCTGCGCCAGATCGAAAAGAAGATTGAGATGATAAGGCTCATGTTGCAGCAGAAGCAACGGAAGCGCGGTCAGCACTCCATAGAAGAAGAGTTTTCGGGTTATGAAAAGGGATGAATACGAAGGTATCACGCGCCTCACTGCCACCGTATAAATTGCCCAGCACAACGAGGCGGCCACGGCAAGCAGGTCGCCTTCCGGTCGAACCTCTATCGATTCGCCATGACTGAATATGATGCATGAGACGCCGATAATGGCCACTACAGACCCGATGAGTACTCCCGATTTGATTTTCTGTCGGAACACAAGGGCCATAAGAAAAGTAGTGAACAGCGGCGATGTCGAAACCAGCAGCGAGACGTTTCCCGCCGTTGTCATTTTCAGGGCATAGTTCTCCGTGATAAAATATAGGGATCCGGCGCATATACCGCTCACGAAAAGGGTAAGCTCATCTTTCCAGTTGTTTGACTTGATATGCCGGAATGTGAGAAGCAACAGCAGGACATAGGCTGCCGCAAACCTATAGACGTACATCTCGACGGGTGTGAAGCCCCCCTCCTCCATCAGTACCTTCGTGCTGAGAAAGGAGGTAGCCCAGAACGTCACCGTCAGAAGCGCACCGAAATGTGCCAGTATTATCTTATAATGAGAAGCGAAGTCTCTCTTTACTCCCATTGCGTGTCTTTGGTATCAGATGCCGGGGAACATATCCCTGCGGCGTGAAGTATATTGCAAATTTACTAAAATTCGTGAAATTCATAAACACGATTTTTATGTTTTTAAACAATTCATTCTGCCCGCAGCTCAAAACAATCACGCCGGATCAATCATTCAGATCATTCCGGCGTTTATTTTTAGTTATAATTCAGTTCAGAAGAGCTTCCTGAAGCTCTGATACTTATTTTAAGGGGACAGAGTCTGATACGGTCAATCGGGCTCGACCACAAAATCCTCCTTGCCTACTCCGCAAACCGGGCATACCCAGTCGGAGGGAAGATCCTCGAATGCCGTCCCTGCGGGTATTCCACCGTCGGGATCGCCTACTGCCGGATCATAAATATAGCCACATGGTTCACATTCATATTTTTTCATAGTTATTTTCTCCTTTTCAATGTTGATTCATTTTGTTAATAGATTCCTACTGAATTTTTCAGTATTTTGTTGCTTTTTTATGTATGTTTATATTATACATGATACTTTCTATTTTGTCAATAACAGTAATTATTATTATTTTTATTTTGCGTATTTTAAATTCAGTAATATCTGACTAAAATGTTACGAAAAAGACTGGTTCTACACTATTTCTGAAAATCTGGCAGTGCATTGCTCTTTCTCATTCGCAAAGAAATATGGAGTGGATTTTGCAGTTGTCAGAGACAGAGAGAAAAGTCCTCCGGTCTATACGGTTTTCTTTAAGGCAAAAGATACAGACGCGGTTACAAGAATTTTACAGGATTATTCAGCAAAGCAGATCAAGAAGCCATCGTTAGAAGCAAAACGTCGTATGATGGATTTGGATGATCTGATAAAAGGTCTGTATGAGAATTTCACACTGGGGCGATTGCCGGAGAGACAGTTTAACCGCCTTATGACAGAATATGACACCGAACAAAGCAGCCTAGAGCAGAGAATTTCAGAACTTGAAACTGCTACAGAACGTATATCCACTAAGGCAGTGCAGATTGATAAATTTGTGCGACTGGTTAAGAAATACCGAGATTTTGAGGAACTGACAACACCTATGCTTAATGATTTCATTGAAAAGGTTGTAATTCATGAAGCTGAGGGTGGCAGAACAAAAGACCGCACTCAGCAAGTGGATATTTATTTCAATTTCATTGGAAATTTTGTTCTTCCACTCAGTGAGGATGAAGTGGAAGCCTTGCAGTCAGAGGAAGCACGCAGAGCGGAAGAGATTGCTGAAAGAAAGAGAAAATCTTCTAAGAAATCTACGCAGAAAAGAAATCAGAAGCGTGCAGAGATCAAGGCAAAAGCAGAAGCTGGAGATCCTGAAGCTATGGCAGAATATAAAGCAATCCTTGAAAAAGGCAGACAGAACAACCGTAAGAGATCTGAAAAAATGCGAGAATTGAGAATGTCTGACCCTGAATATCGGGCGAAGATGGAAGAGAAAGAACGCTTGGCATTGGAAAGGGAAAAGAAACGTCAGGAGCGTGCTACAAAGAAGAAAAAGATTGCTTTGGCAGAATTAAAGGAGCAGGCAGAAAAAGGCAATCAGGAAGCCGTCAGAGAGCTTGAGGAGAGTAGAGCTATTGCAAGAGAACGTTCAAGGAAATCAGCAGAAAAGCGTAAGCAGAGAGCAGAAAATGACCCTGAATATGCAAAATATTTGGAAGAGAGAAATGCAGAATACAACAGACGGCATACCGCAAGAAGAAAGGAGCAGATGGAAGCCTTGAGAGCCAGGGCGGAAGCCGGAGATCAGGAAGCAAAGAGTCAGCTTGCAGAGCGTAAACAGTATCAGGTTAGAGCCACAGTGAAGAGCTACAGAAAAATGCGTGAAGATGCATTGAATGGAGACCCTATTGCAAAAGAGAGATATGAAAAAACACTGGCTATGAGACGTGAAGCGTATCACGCAAAGAAAAGTGAACAGACAGCCTAAGAGTAAGCATAATATCACAATATAATAGTTGCAGAATTGATGAGAATAAGCGGGAGCGATGCAATTATTGTAATGGACAATGAAGTATGGTATTGTATAGATGGTTTACCAAATCGTAATTTGTGGAGAGATTTCTTGAACTTTCCTTATTTTACGGGCTTTCCAGCCCCTTAAATAGTGAAATGATATGTATTTTCCCTTATTTTTGACCTTATGCGGAATCAGCAAGGGAAATAAGGGAATTTTTTATTTAGTCGTTGCCTGCCACTTTATCAAGAAGTCTGGCGGAGTTCCGCTTTGCCTTTCTTGTAGAGTGGGCGTAGACATTCATTGTGGTACTGACATCAGAGTGCCCTAACAGTTCCTGCACATCTTTTGGGGCAGCTCCGTTTGAGAGGAGGTTGCTTGTGTAGGTGTGTCGCAACTGGTGGAAATGGAAATTCTCAAATCCGTCCAGCCTTTTTGCAACTGATCGGCAGGCAATGCTGAGTGTGCTTGGCAGTTCCAGACATCCGTCCGGTCTCAGGCAGACAAAGGAGATTTCCTTGTAATCTACCGGGATTTCTTCGGTTCCGTCCAGATGATAATATTCATAATACACTCTGTTTTTGTCCTGTGCTTCCTTGTAGAAATTGCGGTGGTAAAGTTCACCATACTGCATCCGGCTTTTAAGCTGTTTTTTTCTGGCGGTTTTCAGTATTTCAGTCAGAGTATCGCCAAAATCAACAATCCTTACTTTCTTTCGCTTGGTCGGTCCGATGATGTTTTTATGTTTTGTGCCATCATAGCGGATACTTCTTTTAATGGTCAGGCATTGTTCTTCAAGATTGATGTCCTGCCATGTCAATCCGCAAACTTCACCGATACGAAGTCCCGCATAGTATGCGATCTGGATTGGCAGGATTGCAGGTGGATTCTTTACTTTGAGGTATTCTATCAGTCTCTCATAATCTTCATGGGAAATAGGCTGTATGCCTTCTTCTACCTCATCATCTGAGAATAAATCCACATCCTCTGCCTGTTTTTTCAGCTTAATATACTGCATAGGATTAAAAGTAATCAACTGTTTTGGAAATACTGCAAACCGGAAAGCCTGTTGTAATACTGCTGAAAAGGAATGGATGTAATCTTTACTGTATCCTTTTCTCACTTTTCCATCTGGAAATTCCCCACCGAATGTAAGCAGATCGAGAAATGCCTGTAAATGTTCAGCAGTAACGGTTTTTAATTTGCGTTCTGCAATCGGATGTTTCTTGATACAACGGATTGCACCAAGATAATTTTCCACTGTACCATTGCTGAGTGTTCCGACTTTCAGTTCTTCTTCCGCCCACATATCAAGAAGTTCTCCTACAGTAAGATTATCTGTCTTTGCGACAAATTTCTTGCTTTCGTAATCATCCATTGCCTGACGGAGCAGTTTTTCCGTTTCACTTTTACTTTCTGTTCCAGCGTATTCTTTCTGAACCAGATTGCCGCTTGCATCTTCTACATAGAAGCGGTAGTACCATTTCTTTCCTTTTTTTCTTACAGATCCTTTTG
>URNY01000091.1 GCA_900549375.1 uncultured Bacteroidales bacterium
CCGTGGGCGCCATGTGGAACGCCAAGAATGAGAAATTCCTCCAGCCTGTAGAGTGGCTCGATGAGCTTCAGCTCCGTCTCAGCTACGGTTCGACCGGTAACTCCTCGATCAGCGACTACATGTACTTCGGTACTGTCGGAACATACGCAGGCGGCTACGGCCCCGGCGATGCAATCACCGCCATCGGTCTTGCCAACCCGAGCAACAAAGACCTGACCTGGGAAACCGTTCACTCGTTCGACCTTGGACTCCGCTTCAAGATCTTCAATATCCTGACGATGGAGGCTGACTTCTACCGCAAGGACACCAAGAACATGCTCATGGCAATTCCATGGAGTTTCACCACCGGCTTCAGCGAGGGTTACGGCAACATCGGTTCGATGCGCAACACTGGTGTGGACGTGAACGCGACCGCCGACATCTTCAAGACCAAAGACTGGTACTGGGGTGTACGCTGCAACTTCAACTACAACAAGAACGAAATCACAGAGCTCTTCAACGGCCGCACAAGCTATGTTATCCCGAACACGGGTCTCCGCTATGAGATCGGTCATTCGGCCGGCGAGTTCTACTCGGTGCGCTATATCGGCGTAGATCCGCGCGACGGCAAGCAGATGTGGCTCGACAAGAACGACAACATCACCAAGGTTTACAATGCCGATGAGAATTCCGTAATGACAGGCAAGAGCCAGTATGCTCCCTGGACCGGCGGCTTCGGAACCACCGTCAGCTGGAAAGGCCTGAGCCTGCAGCTCGACTTCAACTGGGCGGCCAAGAAGTACATGACCTCCAACGACAACTACTTCCTCTACAATGCCGCTCAGGGCAACGGACAGAACCAGTGCGTGGAGATGCTCAATGTATGGACGAAACCCGGCGACGTTACGATGTACCCGAACGCAACGGAGGCAATCCAGTTCGATACCCGTTTCATCGAGGACGCTTCCTTTATGCGTCTGAAGAACCTGACGCTCTCCTACGCTTTCCCGCAGAATCTGATGCAGAAGATCCGTCTGAACGGTCTCGTGCTTCACTTCACCGGCCGCAACCTCTGGACGGTGACCGACTTCTCGGGCTACGATCCGGAGCCTCAGACCAACGTATACAAATTCGCTTACCCGAACACCCGTCAGTATGAGTTCGGTATCGAGGTATCATTCTAACCCTTTCAGAGAATAAGATTATGAAGAAAATATATTTAAGCCTTTTCATGGCCGGAGGCCTGCTCGCCACCTCGTGCAGCATGAACGAGCTTCCCGAGGGCACGCTCAACGATGAGACGGCAATCTCTACGGAGCAGGATGCCATGAATTTCCGCAACGGTATCTATGTGAACCTGCGGAGCATCACCAACGGCAGCTATATCGCCTACACGGAGATGCAGACCGATATGTTCGTGGGTACGGTCACCAACGGTAACCGTCTCGGCATGATGAGCCTCGGCACTTTCCTCGCGAGCGATACCGATCTCGAGCCCCTTTGGGCAAATACCTACAGCGACATCGCAGCCGTCAATTATTTCCTTCCGAAGGTCGACGGGATGATCGAGGGAGCCGAAGGCGATTCTAAAGTCCGCCTGCAGCGCTACCGCGGCGAGGCCAAGTTTGCCCGCGCATACTATTACTACTTCCTTGCCGACAAATACTGCAATTCCTACACGGTGATAGATCCTACGACTCCCGCATCGGGCGTTCCTTTGGTTACGACCTATAATCCTTCGGGCGACTATGCCTCATATCCCGGCCGCTCCACGCTCGCCGAGGTGTTCACTCAGATCGAGAAAGACCTTAATGAGGCATATGCCGATCTGTCGGCTTTCGAGTCTTCCAACTTGTCGGACGCCAAATCGCAGCTTGCCCCCAACGCTTCTTACCTGAGCACTTACGCCGTGACTGCCCTTCAGGCCCGTATCGCGCTGCTCAAGGGCGACTGGGATACGGCCATAACGAAAGCCGAACAGGTGATCGGCACCAACGGCAGCTCTCCTTTTGAACTTTGCGATGACTTGAGCTACGAGACTATGTGGACCAACGACGAAGGCTCAGAACTTATCTTCGTGCCTTTCGGCAACCAGGCTCAATCGGGTGCTGTGGCAGCTCTCGGCGAGGCATGGATCATGGCCGACGGCATCTCCGCCGACTATGTCTGCACGCAGAATGCATTGGATCTCTATCCCACACTCGATGACGATGTGCGCTACTATACATTCATTCAGGACCGCAGCCTCAACATCGAGGGACGCGACGTGGTTTCCCCCTGCTTCATCAAGTATCCCGGCAATCCGGCTCTGAACACCGGTTCGGTAAACGCGATGAAGAACAATTCGAAACCCTTCCGCCTCAGCGAGATGTATCTCATCGTAGCCGAGGCTGCCGCCGAGGATGGTCAGACACAGAAGGCCAACGACGCCCTCAATGCAATCCGCACGGCCCGTATCTATGGCTATCAGGCTCAGCAGTATGTAGGCGCCAACCTCATCAGCGAGGTTCGTCTGGAGCGTATGCGCGAGCTTATCGGCGAGGGTCATCGCATCAGCGACCTGCGCCGCTGGCGTCAGGGCTTCCAGAGATCGGTGGCTTATTCGAATCCGGTCTATGGCGATGTTCCCGCTGCCCTCGTGTCAGCCGGCAAGAGCGTATCCTATACGGTAGGCGACTATCGCTATCTGCTTCCGATTCCGACAGGCGAGATGGAGACCAACCCGCAGCTCGCAGGCCAGCAGAATCCCGGTTTTTAATATAGTGTAAATCTGAAAAACAATAGAAAGTATGAAATATTTCAAGATATTCGCTCTCGCGCTCGGCGCCCTCGCGCTGACGGCCTGCTCCAACGATGAGGATTGGAACACGGCGAGCGGCGTATCGGTTGAGTTCACCTCGAGCGATTATGTCGTGAAAGAGAACGCGGGCAATTTCCAGATTCCCCTGAAGGTGACCGGCGAAGCAAACGGCCCGATCAAGGTTCAGGTTAAAGTTGAAGGAACGGGAACCAATCCGGCTCTGCCTTTTGAAGAGAGAGACGGCAAATGGAGCGGCAACTTCGTGCTGACAAGCGATGCCCTCAACATCCCGGCCGGCGAGGAATATGTGAGCCTCGACTTCCAGGCTGTCGACGATCAGGAAGAGAATGCGAACCGCACGTTTAGCATTACTATCACTACCGTTGAAGGCGCCACTGCCGGAACTATCTCGACCACTACCGTGACCATCCGCGATAACGACGGTGTGCCCTATGAGAAGATTCAGGGCAACTGGAAGTTCAACTTCACGGATTACGACGGCAACAAGAGTTCTTATAGCTGCACGATCAGCGGTGCGGAAGACGGAACGCCCGAATATGGCAAGGAGCTCGTGCTTGAAGGACTGCTGAACAATCCCACGGCGCTCACTCTCTATTATGACGAGAATGAAGCCACCGGCGAGGTATTCGTATCCATGGTTCTTCCCGAACCTATCATCTGGTATGACTCATCCAACTATATCTGGGTAATCGGTACCGCAGCCAACGGCAATCCCTCTTTGGCCGAGACCACTGTCACCGGAGTATACGATGCAGCCAACCAGACGATTACATTCGAACCTCAGGATAAGATCTGGTTCTATGTAGCATCTCCCGATTTCTCCAGCCAGCTTGGAGTTTACGAGACAGCAACCGGAATAACAATGACCCGATAAACTTTTCTTTCCGATTTCATCCGGACGGGATGAAATCAGGAAGACCCCCACAAAGCCGTGTGTCATCCCGACACGCGGCTTTTTTTTGTCGAAGAAAATCGGCTCGGAATTGAATTTTGCGAAAAAATTATTATATTTACGCGGACTTTTGTTAATATTACATGAGTATTCACTGAAAAATATAAAACCTTTAACTGATATGCCTAAAACTATACAGAATCTCAAGACGATACTGGCAGGCGCTTTCGTTGCCGCCATACCGTTGGCGATATCCGCCGCGCCTCTAACCCCCGAGCAGGCACTTCAGCGTCTCTCCGGCAATGGAACGCCCGGCAAGATCGCACCTGCAGGCAAAGGCCTCAAACTCGTGCACACCGCTCGCACTGAGTCGGGAGAGACTTCGTTCTATGTATTCAACCGCCCTATGTACAGGGGCTATATGATTCTGAGCGCCGACGATGCGGCTGCTCCGGTGCTCGGCTATTCCGACACCGATAGTTTCGATTTTAATAATCTGCCGCCGCAGATGGAGTGGTGGCTCAGTGAATATTCGCGTCAGATAGCCTATGCCGCCAGTCATAACGCCCCGGCGTTTGAAGCCGGTATGCGCGACGAGAACCGCCGAATTGTGGCTCCTCTGATGAAGACAAAGTGGAATCAGGATTCACCCTACGACAAAATGGTCCCTACGAACTCGCGCGGTCAGCATTATCCTACGGGTTGCGTGGCTACGGCCATGGCTCAAGTGATGAAATTCTGGAATTATCCCGAACGGGGCACCGGCTCCGGTTCCGTCTCCCTCCCTCAAGGCGCTCAAGGGGAATCGTCGATGAGCTTCAATACTACTTTCGACTGGGCCAACATGCTCGACGTCTATACCAAGAACGGCTATAACGACACGCAGGCGGATGCTGTTGCAAAGCTGATGAAGGCTTGCGGCTATTCCACGAAGATGGGTTATAGCGAAGGCGGTTCAGGAACTCTTTCCCGCTTCGCCGCCGAAGCTCTCTACACAAATTTCAGATACAACAACAGCATCGTCTACCGCGAGCGCGATTATATGAGCGCTCCTGAATGGGAGGCTCTGATCTATAGCGAAATAGAGGCCGGACGTCCCGTTATGTATGGCGGAGCCTCTTCATCGGTAGGCCATGAGTTCGTTTGCGACGGCTATTCCGGCGACGGATATTTCCATTTCAACTGGGGTTGGGGAGGAATGTCCGACGGCTATTTCCTTCTCGCCGCTCTTGATCCGGATGCAGTCGGTATCGGAGGCGGTACGGGCAACGACGGTTATAACAACGGTCAGGATATCGTGATCGGCATTCAACCGACAAAGGTTGCGACAGTAGCCGAGACGCTGACCCAGTGGGGCACGCTCAACGCTACTGCTTCGGGCTCAAGACTCACATTCTCTCTGGCGCAGACTTTGGAAAACGGTACCGGCTGGCTCAACACCGGAATCCGCAGTTTCAGCGGTGAGCTCGGCGCCTGCCTGCAGCCAGTGTCGGGAACTGCGGGAGAAGCAACCTATGTATCAATCAATCCCAGAGTCAATGTCGCCAAGCCCAATGTCGTCAGCCAGAATGGAGGATATGGAATTCAGTATGCCTTGATAGGTGCAAACAATACAAGACTCACAGTGCCCTCCGACCTTGCCGACGGCGTTTACAAGGTGACGATCTGTTGCCGCGCCACAGGCGGCGAATGGGCGCCGGTGATGGTGAACCCCAATAACCGCAATTATGTGTTCTTTACAAAGAGCGGCAGCTCGATCACCGTATCTGAGAGCGCGCCTCTCCCTCTGGACATCACGGCAGCCACGGTAGGCTCGCTCTATTACGGCAACAATGTGAAGATGACGGTGACTCTCAGCAATCCCGCAGGTTCGGCAGTGACTACAAATATCCGCCCGTGTCTCTATAACAATAAAGGGGAACGTGCAATGGAAGCTGACGTGCGCGAGGTATCTCTTGGCGCGGGCGAGTCTGCAAGCCGCGATATGGTCGTTGTATTCCGCATTCTTCCCGAGGTTCAGGTTCCTTCAGGTGGAACTACTTCGTATAAACTCCGGTTTGAGGATGTCGAGACCGGATCTCTCTACGACTATTCGCTCGATGTGCGAATGAGAGTGAACACAGGAGCCAGCTGCACCATCAGCGATTTCGTGATTACCGGTGCACGCAGCGCTGAGGAAACGGTATTCGGTCAGACGGCCACAGTTTATACCGTTACAAACAAGAATTCGATTCCTTTGACGGCAAAACTGCTGAACAAAGGAAGCTATTACGGCTTGGGCATCAGCGCTGTGGGATATGTCGCCTCGGATGCAAAAACAACCGATGAGCTGCAACCTCTCGGCTCGGTAGTTATCGGTAGCGGCCTTACCCTCGGACAGGGCGAGAGCGCCGATCTCGCCGGCAACCTCTCGTTTGCGGCAGGCAATAGCACCGATCTCTATATGCTGAAACTTTTTGCCATGACGCCCAACGGTATGGCGCCCGTGAGAGACGCTCCGGTGGTCTATTTCCGCATCGACACATCGGATGTGGCCGATCTTACGGCTGACACTGTGGCATTGACCTATGACCGTTCGGCAGGCATCGTGACCCTTTCCGGCGCACCTGCCTCATCGCTCGAGGCCTACGACATCAGTGGCCGCATGGTGGCCCGCTCCGCCGACGGCACTACGCTCGACCTCACCCCGCTCCGCGGCGTGCTCACCGTCGTAGCCCGCACCGCCGACACCGTGAAGACCCTCAAGCTCCTCCGCTAAGCAATACTGATAATAATAGCGGAAACACGCAATAAAAAATCCATGAACCGTCCGGTTCATGGATTTTTTATTGCGCGTTATCGGGTTTTATCGGATGCGGAGGAGGGAGCGGACGGAGTCGAGGTGGGCGACTGCTTCGGCGGGGGTGAAGGGGAGCTCCCGCATCTCCGTGACTTTGGCACCGGGGATGATGGCGGCTTTCAGCGCGGCGGCGGTGGGGACGCGCGGCAGGGCGGCGTATTGGCTGAATGTGTAGGTGGTGAACACTGAGTTGGCCGATATTCCCTGGCGGTTGAGCCACCAGCCGTCACCGAGGTTGATGGGCGCGGATTCGGCAGTGATGTCGCGAGGGTCGGGGAAGTAGAGCAGTTTGCCGTCGGCGCCGACGGTGATGGCCACTTTGTCGGCATAGTCGCCGCTCATGCGGAATGCCGAGGCTTTGGGCATTGCCGTAACCGGTTTCGAATTGCGCCAGCCGATGGCTGCGGCCTGAGTCACGGTGGCGGAACCGTCGTCGGTTCCCGCAGCCGTTGTCGACGCGCTCTTGTGGGAGCAACCGGCCACCGTGCAGAGCAGCGAGGCTGCGGAGATGAATGTCAGAAATTTCTTCATATCTTTATCTTGTTTATATTGACAATGGTGTTTGCGTGGCAAATATAATAAATATTTTAAGTTTCGCAAATAATATCATCTTTTGCTCGGGAGAGTCGCGGAGCGACTGCACGGCCTCTTAACCGCGTACTGCTGAGGACGATAGGACGAAGCTGTGCGCGGACCGGCGATATCTCCACTCCTCCTTCAGTCGCTCCGCGACTCTCTTTTGTCATATAAAATTACATGTGAAACATTAATACATCGGAATGAAGGGGGAGGAGGGCTTGAGCTTGTCGGAGATATCGCCCACGAGCGAGGCTGTGTCGGCGGTGATGAGTTTCAGAACGGGGGCTCCCTTGCGGAGGTCGACTTTGTTGAGGTCGACATAATAGTAGCCCGGATTAACCACCAGCTCGAAATAATAGCGCAGGGCGGACGGTACGCTGTATGTGCGCCATTGGGTTGAGCTGAGTTCCGGCTCTCCCTCGATTTCATAGGTATAAGGTACCGAAGCGTTTACGAGCACACTGCGGCATATCGCCACGGCAAGGTCGGTATCGGCCACTTCCTTTACATGATGGGCGAAATAGTTGGCACGCACGCAGCGGTCGGGGCTTGAGACGGTGCCCGGGAGCATGTTTTTGCCTCCGATCTTCTGCCAATAGTTTAATATTGCCGTCATGTTTGTCCACACGGGGTCATTTGTCATGGCGCGGTAGTCGCCCATGTCATAGATGTTGATCTTGCCATGGTCGAACTCGAAGATCACGCTTTTGCCAGAGATGTCGGTAACTCCCCAGTGGAGAGCGGCGACGGTGCCTCCGTCGAAGGAAGCGCCCTGAACATCGAAGGGGTTTTCGCGCAGAAGAGCCACGACCTCATCGGTGGTGGCGCATTGGTCGAGCATCCATGCCACGAACACCGCCAGCGACATCTGAGGCCGCTTTTCGTCGGTTTCAGGAGCGTTGTAGATAGTGCCCTTGCAGAAGAGGCCGTTTATAACGAGTCCCTTCTCATTCATCCCCTCGGTGATGCCGCCATCGTAGCTTACGGCATAGACTGCCCCATAGTGGGAGGTCCATGAGAGATGGTCCGGCTTGTCGGAGCTGACTTTCTTGATGCCGCGGGGGTAGATATAGATATTGGTGGGAATCGGCGTTTTCCAGTCGAGCGACCGACCGATAACGAAGAGGGAGTCTGCTCCCTGATAGAGCACGCGGGTGCAGGCGCCGGCATGAGGCGCGGCCACAGCGGCGGCAACTGCCACGGAGGCGGCGGCAAGATATGGTTTTAGTGATTTCATAGCCTTAATGAGTTTTTTCAATTTAAACACATTCGCGGCATGAAAAGTTGGGGGAAATAATTTTGAATTTTGAATTTTGAATTTTGAATTTTGGGGTTAGGGCTTGGGGGCGTCGGGGTCGATTTTCTTCTGTCCGAACGACCAGATGGCGGAGACGGTGATGGCGAAGGGGGAGTTGGCGCCGTAGCCGGGGATGTACCAGGGCGTTGAGGTGGATTGCGAATTCACCTTCATCTTGAAGTGCCAGCGCGCCGACCAGCCGAGCGAGAAACCGCCCACGATCTTGACCTTGATACCGGCAAGCACCTCGCCGTAGAGGGCCGAAGCTTTCAGCCCTTTCATGGAGAAATCCTGCGATTCACCCCAATAGGAATCGTTGATGGTAATATTCTCCACATCATATTTGAAAGAGGAATATCCGAGGCGGAATCCTGCAAAGAGCTGGTAGGCGGGATCGCTCTTGTACATGAAGTTATAGTTCACGCCGATCTTTCCGTAGAAGGAGGGTGAGGTGCGGTAGGTGAAATTGCCGTTTTCCGGTGTAGAGTCGGCGAATCCGACGCCCATCTCTACTACGGGGAATATCCAATTGAAGAGAGAGACATCGGCCCAGACATCGAAGCCGGCATACTTCTGGCCGGTGGCAATGAAAATTGCATCGCCGAAGTTGACGCCGACGCTGAAGCCATTATACAGAGGATAGATCGGTTTTGATTTGGGTTTGGTAACGGTGTCGAGCACGGCGAGGAATCTCACCGGCTCCTCAAGCGGGTTGCCATGCTTGTCATAGTAATGGAGGGTGACCACGGGCTTGTTGTCATCGACATCCACGGGGGAGGATTTGCGCGGAGTGCGCGGCTTTGGAACCGCCTTTGCCGTGGAGTCGGGGAGAACTATTGAAGAGTCCACCGAGTCGGGGAGTGCCGGAGGTGTCGCGATGCTGTCTTGCGGATCGGCGGCAAAAGCGCTGCTTCCCGCTGTCAGGGCGAGAAAGAAGGCCGTGAGTATTTTCGCAAAACAGTTTTTCATATCGTTTCGGGAGGAGAATCGTTATCAGGGTTGCGGTTCGGGCTCGGGCTCTTCCTGCGGCTGAACGCGGAAATAGACGCGGAGGTTCTCGGTGTCCATGTTCGAGATCTCGCCTGCGGGGCAGGCCACAGAGTCGATGAGGGGGCCGGAGGTAAGAATTTTCGAGATCTTGAAGACATAGCTCACGCCGCAGGCCGAGGAGACGAAGCGCGGTTCTCGGGTATAGATGAAGGTAACGGTGTCGGTGATGCCGAGAGCGTCGAGCTCCTTATGGAGATAGCGGAACACGTAGGCAGTGGTGTCGGAGTCGATGCGGAACGGGAGATAGAGGCTGGAGAGGGGAGCTCTCCCGGAGGCGAGCACCGAATCGCCCGGGGCGCCGAGTCCGTAAACCTGCACCGAGTCGATCGTGACTTTCGTTGCCGGCTCATAGGTGTTATAGAACCCGGCGAGCGGCAGGGCGTTCTTGTTCTGCATGCACTCATCGGTGGAACAACTCCAGGCTATCGACAGCGCGATGGCCGCGCCTGCGGTCCATAATATTGATCTGAGACCTTTCAAAATTCCTCAGCTATGAGATAATTGTTGCGTTCGGCAGAATTGCGCGTTATCAGTTCGCCGATGAGGCCGGTGCAGAAGAACTGAACTCCGAGCACCATGAATGCCAGCGAGAGATAGAAATAAACCGAGTTGGTGAGGTAGAAATGATAGGTGGAGGAATTCATCGACACGATCTTCATTATGAGCACCACAACCACGGCTATGAATCCGATGAGGAACATCAGCGAACCGAGGAGACCGAAGATGTGCATCGGCTTGATGCCGAATTTTGACTGGAACCAGAGCGTGCCGAGGTCGAGATAGCCGTTTACGAAGCGGTCGAGACCGAATTTGGTGTGGCCGTATTTGCGGGCCTGATGGTGGACCACCTTCTCGCCGATCTTCTTATATCCGGCATTTTTGGCCAGATAGGGTATATAGCGGTGCATGTCGCCGTAGACCTCTATATGTTTCACCACCTCGTTGCGGTAGGCCTTCAGACCGCAGTTGAAATCATGGAGGTTCTTGATGCCGCTCACCTTGCGGGCCGTGGCGTTGAAGAGCTTTGTGGGGATAGTCTTGGAGAGGGGGTCGTAGCGTTTCTTTTTCCATCCCGACACGAGGTCGTAGCCCTCTTCGGTGATCATCCGGTAGAGCTCCGGAATTTCATCGGGGCTGTCCTGCAGGTCGGCGTCCATGGTTATCACCACATCGCCTTTTGCGCGGCGGAAGCCGGTGTCGAGGGCCGGCGATTTGCCGTAGTTGCGCGAGAAGGCTACGCCATGAATCGCGGGATTGGCCTCGGCGAGTTTGTGGATCACCTGCTGCGAGCGGTCGGTGGAGCCGTCGTTCACGAAAATGATTTCGTATGAGAAGCCGTTGGCGTTCATCACCCGCTCGATCCATTGAGCGAGTTCCGGGAGGGATTCCTCTTCGTTATATAGCGGAACTATTACTGAAATATCCATTGAATTCGTTATTTTGATTTCGGGGTCGCGGAAGGCATCGGCCTGAGGCCGGTTTTGCGAATCTCCTCAAAGCGCAAAGTTACTAAAAAAGCGCGTCATAGCCAAATCAGAACTTCATCCCGGCTTCGCGGAAGAGTTCGCGGTCGGAAGCGATGTCGTTGGAGACGGTGGTGAGCATGTCGCCCATAAGTACGCCGTTGATTCCCCCTTTGAGGAGGCGAAGCATCGAGGCGTGGCTCAGACGCATCCGTCCGCCGGCGAAGCGTATCGACTGGCGCGGCAGGATGAAACGCCATACGGCAGCCGTGCGTATTATATCCTCTTCGGAGATAGGAGGGGTGTTTTCGAGCGGCGTACCCTTCACCGGTGTGAGGATATTCATAGGCGCGGAATCCACGCCGAGGTCGGCGAGCTCGAAAGCGAAGTCTATCCTCTGCTCCATAGATTCGCCCATGCCGATGATTCCACCCGAGCAGACGTCGAGGCCCGCTTCGCGAGCGGCGCGTATCGTCTGCCTTTTTTCATCCGGGGTGTGGGTGGTGCAGAGGGTGGGGAAGTAGGTTGAAACGGTTTCCATG
>URNY01000092.1 GCA_900549375.1 uncultured Bacteroidales bacterium
GAATGAGCGACCGGCCCACTTTTGAATGAGTATTTACAATTATAAGATTTCGCGGAGCAGCTTTACTCCTCTATCATCATCAGTTCCAGAAGGCGCGTTTCGGCTTCGTCGAGACGCGCCGTCACTTCATTGAGGCGTATGCCGGCCTTCCCTATCGCGTCGGCATCGAGCGTGCCCGATGAGAGAGCCGCTTCGAGTTCCGTGCGTTCGCGGGTGAGTTCTTCGGTCTCTTTCTCCAGAGTTTCCATCTCTCGCTTCTCTTTGAAACTGAGCTTCCGTTTCTGCTCGCGGTCGCGGCGCCCCGCTTCTTGCGGCGCAGATGATTTCCGCTTCTCCTGCTCGCGCTGCTCCCGTTCGAGGGCTCTCCGCTCTTTCTCCTCCTCTGCTACACAATGCCGGTAGGTGGAATAATCCCCCGGAAAATCGCGTACATAGCCATCACCTTTGAACACAAAGAGATGATCGACGATGCGGTCGAGGAAGAAACGGTCGTGGCTCACCACTATCACGCATCCCTTGAAATTCACGAGATAATCTTCGAGCACGGCCAAGGTCATTATGTCGAGGTCGTTGGTGGGCTCGTCGAGAATCAGAAAATTGGGACTCCGCATCAGCACGGTGGCCAGATAAAGCCGGCGTCGTTCGCCGCCGCTGAGCTTGTAGATGTATTTCTGTTGCGTTTCGGGCGTGAAGAGGAAATGGGAAAGGAATTGCGAGGCGGAGAGGCGTGTCTTGTCGTCGATGCGCACGTCCTCGGCGATCTCGCGCATGGCGTCGATCACCTTCTTCTTCTCGTCGAAACCTGTCATACCCTCCTGACTGTAATACCCCCAGCGCACGGTCTCTCCGATATCGAACGAACCGGCATCGGGCTGCAGCTCGCCGAGCAGGAGTTTTATGAAGGTGGTCTTGCCAGCTCCGTTGTCGCCAACGATACCCACCTTCTCATAGCGGGCGAAGTTATAGCTCCAGTCGCGCAGTATATGCTTGTCACCAAAGCTTTTCGACACCCCGCGAGCTTCGAAGATCTTGCTGCCGATATAGCTCGATTTCACATTCAGCGAGACATCTCGCGAGGAAAGATCGACATGACTCCGTTTCTCCAGCTCATGGAAATTGTCAATGCGGTATTTGGCTTTGGAGCCCCGCGCCTGCGGCTGACGGCGCATCCATTCGAGCTCCGTGCGCAGGAGGTTTTTCACCTTGGCAAGCTCTGCGCTCAGGTTCTCCATCCGTTCGTCGCGCTTGCGGAGATAGTAGTCGTAATTCCCTTCGTAAGTGAAGACAGTGCCACGGTCGATCTCGATGATCTTGTTGCAGACCTTGTCGAGGAAATAGCGGTCGTGGGTCACCATCAGCAGCGTCACCCTCTGGCGGTCGAGATAACTCTCGAGCCATTCGATCATGTCTATGTCGAGATGGTTGGTAGGCTCGTCGAGCACGAGCATGTCGGGTTTGGAGAGAAGCACGCGTGCAAGAGCCACACGCTTGGCCTGACCTCCCGACATTCTGCCTAACGGAAGTGTAAGATCGGTGATCTTGAACTGAGTCAGCAACTGGCGGGCAAGGTCTTCGGCATTGCATTTCTCATCGTCGGCCACCCCTGCCGCCGCATATTCGAGAGCCGTCATCTCCGGATCCATCGGCGGTAGCTGCTCAAGATAGCCGACGCGTATGCCGTTGCGGAACACCACGTTGCCGCTGTCATAGTCATCGCGGCCGCAGATGATGTTGAGGAATGTGGTTTTCCCGGCACCGTTACGCGCCACGATGCCGATCTTGTCACCCTCGAACACACCGAGAGTCACGTCGGCGAACAGCACGCGGTCGCCGACGGACTTGGTGAGTTTCTCTATCTGAAGGTATGATACCACTTCCTTACGTTATATTCTGTCGTTTTATCAGAGAGCGGCTATTACCTCAATCTCCACAAGGGCTTTCTTGGGAAGCTCCTTCACGGCAAACGCGCAACGTGCCGGATAAACGGCCTTGAATTCCTCGGCATAAACCTCATTCATCGGAGCGAAATACTCCATATCGGCGAGGAACACCGTAGTTTTGAGCACATTGTCGAGCGTTGCGCCCGCTTCTGCGAGTATCGCCTTGATATTGGCAATCGACTGACGGGTCTGCGACTTGATATCGGCAGGCATCTCGCCCGTAGCGGCATCGATGGGAAGCTGGCCCGACACGAAGATGAGATTGCCCGACTGTACAGCCTGACTGTAGGGACCGATTGCCCCCGGAGCTTTAGCGCTCTTGATTTCCTTTTTCATGATATGATGATTTTTGTTGATATTTGATTAAAACCATTTTATTGCAACTTAGAAGCAGATCCTTTTCTATCGCTTCGCCGTTGTCAAGAAACAGTTTAAATTTATTTTCAAAGGATTTTGAGAAGATTTTTGAGATGTTTCCGCAAGTTGAGAAAGGAGAAACCTTTCGGTTTCGACTGCCGAAATTTGGCGAAAACGGCCAAAAAGATTCTTAAAAGACTTGAAAGAATTTATATAATATTTTTTCGTAATAAATATAAACAGTTTCTAAAACTTATCAGCCGTCTCCGTCAGACAGCCGGCAGACTATGGCCGTTGAGCTTGCGGAACAGATCGAGCGCATACACATCGGTCATGCCCGAAATATGGTCGAGCACGCTCTGCAACCGCTCGTAAAATGAAACGGCGCGTGTGTCATATTGGTTCGGTATGATGTTCAGAAGGAGTTTTGAATAGTTTTTGTCCGGATTCATCACCGCATCAATCAGCGTGTCGAGAAGATAGGTGAGAATCCTGTTTCCCGCCAGCTCGATATCCACCACTTCGCGGGCGCAATAGATTTTGTTCCATGCCGTTTCCGAACAGCGGCTGTAGGCCTCGCGTAGCCGCGGCTGCATCCTGTCGATGAGCGAATCTCCGAACTCCCCGGCGAGAATAGCCTCCTCGCCCGAAGCAAAGACCTCGGCGCAGTCAACCACCATCGCTCCGATCACGTTTGAGCGCAGATATGCAATCTTTTCGTTCGGGTCGTCGAGTCTGCCCAGGGTGCGGAGCATTCGCGAGCGGTCGGTCTCATCGAAGAAACCGAGGAAGAGATCCACAACCAGTTCCGACGGTATTACCTTGAGCTTCTGAGCATCCTCGAGATCCATTATCTGATAGCAGATGTCGTCGGCTGCCTCCGTGATGTAGACGAGAGGATGGCGTGCGAACCGGCCATTTTCAAGTTCCGGGATTCCGAGCTGGTCGGCCACTTTTCTGAAAATTCCCTCCTCTGAGGCGAAGAACCCGAACTTTCCCTTTTCGCCTGCATGTGCTGAAGAGAAGGGATATTTCACGATCGAGGCGAGCGAGGAATATGTCATGGCCATGCCTCCGCCGCGGCGTCCGCGGAACTGGTGGGTAAGCAGACGGAAAGAATTGGCGTTTCCCTCGAAATGAATAAGGTCTGTCCATTCCCGGGGCGAAACATATTCTCTCAGATATTGGCCAGGGCCCTCGCTGAAATATGTGGATATGGTTTTCTCGCCCGAATGCCCGAAAGGAGGATTGCCTAAGTCGTGGCAGAGACATGCGGCGGCCACAATGTCGCGGATGCCGTCGAGCATCTTCTCGCAGGGTCGGCCGGCATAGCGGTCGCGCAGGCGGATTGCCACCTCATTTCCCATCGAACGCCCGACGGAAGAAACTTCGAGGCTGTGGGTCAGACGGTTGTGGACAAAGATGCTTCCCGGCAAAGGAAATACCTGAGTCTTGTTCTGCAGGCGGCGGAACGGCGACGAGAATATCAGGCGGTCGTAATCCCGCTGAAAATCGGAGCGCGTATGATGTCGGCTGTCATGGTATTCCTCCATGCCGAGCCGTTTGTCGCAAATCAGTCTATCCCAATTCATCATAATATGAAGTTATCAGTCGTCTCCTTTAATCTTCGACAGGAGATGGCCGTCAATTTTACGGCAACTGCAAAATTAATCAAAATCCGCATAAATAGTGTGAATCTTAATAACAACTTAACAACAATAATGGGGGCCTATGTGCCGTTATGATAATTGACGATGAGACACACCTCAATGATAAAAGCTTATGGTTCCGTTCGCCTGGCGGTCATTGCCGCCGCGGCACTGATGCTTATGCTCATGCCCCTGTGTGCGTACGGACGTCCCGGCGATAAAGAGGTGAACCGCCCGTATGCTGATCTCAAGCGCTGGCATTTCGGTTTTTCAGTGGGAACACAGTTTCAGGATCTTTCCTTCACTCACAACGGATTTGTAACTCCTGAGGGGGAAGAATGGTCGGTGGAAATACCTTCATATTCTCCGGGTATCTGCGCGAATGTGCTTGTGGATCTGCGTCTTCATCGCTATTTCAACCTTCGTTTCTCTCCCGGCATGTATTTCGGCAGCAAGAGCGTCGAGATGCGGGAATCGGGTTCCGGCACAACATTGCGGCAGGATGTGAAAAGCGCTCTGGTAGTTATGCCTCTCGATCTCAAGATCTCCGGCGACCGTCTGCGCAACACGCGCCCGTACGTCACTCTCGGCGGCATGGCCACATTCGATGTAGGCAAGAAACGCATGGATTATCTCCAGTTCAACACCTCCGATTTCTACCTCTCCGTGGGCCTCGGATGCGATTTCTATCTTCCCTTCTTCAAACTCAATCCGGAAATCAAATTCTGCTTCGGTCTTACCGACATACTGCGTCATGACCGTCCGGACCTCGACGAGAATCCCGATATGTTCAAGATTACGCAGTCTCTCTCGAAGGTGAAATCAAAGATGTTTGTGCTTACCTTTTATTTCGAATAGTGCGCGGGAATATGAAGGGAATGATCAGAAATATAATCTCCGCGGCCTTGACAGGAATCGCTCTGCTCGCGTCGGGAATTCCCGCGTCGGCGCAGAACGATGTGCAGCTCACGCAATATTGGGCGGTGCCTGCCTACTATAATCCGGCGGCTTCGGGCGACATCGACTTCGTCCGTATCCGCGGCGGTGGCCGTTTGCAATGGATAGGCATCGACAATGCCCCTAAAAGCTTTCTGGCGGCGGCCGACATGCCTTTGAAACTCGGCAAACGCCGGGCCGGCGTCGGTCTGAATATGACTCAGGAATCGATAGGACTCTTCTCCAATCTGATGCTCAACGTGCAGGCAAGCTATAAGATCCGGTTTCTCAAAGGCACGCTTTCATTCGGAATCCAGGGCGGCTATTACAACAGCAAGTTCAAAGGTTCGGAAGTCTATCTGCCCGAGGGCGACGACTTTCATCAGCCCACGGATGAATCGATACCGACTCAGGATGTTACCGGAAGCGCCTTCGATCTTTCCGCCGGATTATGGTATACCCATCGATTCTTTTATATAGGCGTTTCCGGGCTCCATCTGCTCCAGCCCACTGTCAGGCTAACCACCGAAGGCACCGAAGAGAATTCGGAGAATGCGCAATACGAAACGGAACTGCGACGCGCGTTATATTTTACCGCCGGCGGCAATATCCCGCTCAAAAACACGTTATTTCAATTGCATCCCTCCTTGATGGTGAAGACCGATTTCTCGAATTTCTCTGCCGAGCTGACAATGCGGGCATCCTTCAACAGATTCATCCATTTCGGCATAGGCTACCGCTATAAAGATGCGATAAGCGCCATGGTAGGTGCGGAATTCAAGAATTTCTTTATCGGCTATTCCTACGACTACCCGACATCTGCCATATCCAAGGCATCGTCGGGAAGCCACGAAATCATAGCCGGATATCAGATAAAACTCGATTTTTCGGGTAAAAATAAAAATAAACACCGATCGATAAGAATAATGTAGCGACAATGATAAAGATGAAAAGATCAAGATCCTCATATTCCGCAGCCAGCGGCATGCGTGGCCTCAAAGGGGCTTTCCTCCTTTTCTGCTCGCTTGTGATGGCCGGTGCGCTGGCCTCCTGCATGGGTGCACGCAGAGGCAGTGCCGGAGGCGAAGTGACCGGAGTGGGCGGCAGCGCTCTTTCCGAGCCAACCCCCTACGGAATGGTGCTCATCGACAGAGGTTCCATAGCAATGGGGCCGAAAGCCGATTCCGTGAAAGGGATACGCGAGGACTCAAAAGGTATTTCGGTCGATGCGTTCTGGATGGATGAGACTGAGATCACCAACTCCAAATACAAACAGTTCGTGTTCTGGGTTCGCGACTCGATAATCCGTGAGCGTCTCGCCGATCCCGCTTATGGCGGCAACGAAATTTTCAAGATAGAGGAGGACAAGGAGGGAAACCCCGTAACTCCCCATCTCGACTGGCGCCGTCCCATACCATGGCGCAATCCCAATGAGGACGAGGCAAGAGCCATCGAAAGCCTTTACCGCACCAATCCCATAACCGGACAGCGCGAGCTCGACCCCACGCAGCTCAACTACCGCTACGAGACCTATAACCACACGGAGGCCGCCAAGCGCAAAAACCGTCTCGATCCCACGCGCCGCGAATACAATACCGATCTGCCCGTGCCCACCGAATTGCCGACCATCTCCAAAGATACGGCGTATTTCACCGAGGACGGAACGATCGTGCGCGAGACTGTGACGCGACCTCTTACCGGCGACTACGACTTCGTGAACACATACATCGTAAATGTCTATCCCGACACCACGGCATGGATCAACGATTTCGATAATGCCTACAATGAGCCCTATACCCGCATGTATTTTTCGCATGCCGGATATAACGACTATCCCGTGGTGGGCGTAAGCTGGGAGCAGGCCACGGCATTCGCCAACTGGCGCACCGACTATCTCCGCCGTTCGCTCGGCAAAGAGGGAGTCTATATCGAGCCTTACCGTCTGCCGACCGAAGCCGAGTGGGAATATGCCGCCCGCGCAGGCAATTCCGCCAGTCCTTATCCCTGGGAGGAGGAATTGCCGATGGATGAGCGCGGATGCTTCTATGCGAACTTCAAACCCATGGATGGCGACTTCGTGCGCGACGGACATGTGATCACATCTGCTGTCGGGACATTCAAGCCCAACGACTTCGGACTTTACGACATGGCGGGAAATGTGTCGGAGTGGACCTCCACGGCATATACCGAGAGCGTGAGCAAGCTCACTTCAGACCTCAATCCCGAATACCGCTATGATGCGGCGAAGGAAGACCCATATAAGATGAAACGTAAGATCGTGAGAGGCGGCAGCTGGAAAGATGTGGCCGACAATATCCGCTCCGATCTACGCATGTGGGAATATCAGAACGAGCAGCGGTCGTATATCGGATTCCGTTGTGTCCGCTCGCAAATCGGTTTCGCCAAGGGAACCGGCAAAAAGAAGAAATAACAGAAAAAGAATTTTCCAAAGACCATCAATATGGTTAAGATACGCAAATATGCCAACGGAATCGAACGCTTCCTTCATGGAGAGAAGGGTCAGCGGTTCTTCAATTTCGCTTATTCCATCGGAGCGGCCATCGTGATCTGGGGCGCTCTTTTCAAGATTCTTCACCTTCCGGGGGGCAGCCTTCTGCTCTGCATCGGTATGGGAACCGAGATCGCCATGTTCATACTCACGGCTTTCGACCGTCCTCCCAAAGAATACGCGTGGGAGGAGGTATTTCCGGTGCTCGACACCCGCAATGCCGAAGACCGTCCTGATTTCACAGGCCATCCCGGCATGGTTGTCGGCGGCGTGCCATATCCCGAAGGTGAATATTCGGAGGCTGCCTCCGGAGCAGGCGTTGTCCCGGCTCAGGCAGCGGCTCCCGCGGCAACTATGCCCCCCTCCATGTCGGTTCCCGACCTTCCCGACGCCGAAGGTTTCGCCAATGTTTCCGGCGAATATATAAGCCAGATGCAGAGCGTGGCCGAACAGATCGCAACCCTCAACGACACCTATGCCGAGAGGATGCAGGATCTCAATCGCAATGTGGCGGGACTGAACACCATCTACGAGATACAGCTCAAGAACATCTCCGCGCAGCTCGAGACGATCGATCAGGTGAACCGCGGGCTGAAGGATATACGCGACATGTATGAGAAATCGGCCAACGAATCTTCGCGCTATTGCGAAGAGACAGAGAAGATGGCCCGCTATATGCGTCAGCTTAACGCCGTCTATGAGAAGATGATCACAGCAATGACCATCAACATGCAGAACCCGATGATGGGTGGCGCGGCGGCAAACCCCTTCGCCGCTCAGGATGAAAACGAAAACAGATAATCCCCAACTAAAGAGATAAATGGCAGGCGGAAGTAACAATGTGGCGAGGATGTCGCCCAGGCAGAGGATGATAAACCTGATGTATATCGTCCTCACGGCCATGCTCGCCCTCAACGTTTCGAGCGATGTGCTCAACGGATTCAGCCAGGTTCAGGAGGGGATGCAGCGCACAAATCTCAATATCTCGGCGCGTAATGCCGTTCAGTTCGCCCATCTCGAGGATCTCTACGGACAGAATCCCGAGAAGGCGGGAAGATGGTATAAGGAAGGAGTGCAGCTCCACAACCGCTCCGATGCCCTCTATTCCGTGATTGAATCCCTGAAGACCCAGATAGCCCGCGCGGCCGACGGCCCCGAAGGAAACTATACCGACATAAAGAATAACGATGATCTCGAGGCATCATCGGTGACGATGCTCAATCCGGCAACCAACAAGGGCGCCTCTTTGCGCAAGAACCTCGATGATTACCGCGAATATGTTGCTACACTCATAAGCGATTCAGCCAAGAAACGTGCCGTCATGGAGATGCTCTCCACTAAAGTTGCGGCAAAAGCCGGAACCGTAGGCCCCACATCCTGGGAACAGAAAATGTTCGAGAATATGCCCGCAGTCGCTGCGGTGACACTTCTTACCAAACTTCAGAACGATATCCGTCAGGCCGAGTCGGAGGCTTTGTCGAGTCTCATCACCAATGTGGATATAGGAGATGTGCGCGTCAACGAGCTTAACGCTTATGTGATTCCCAACTCCAACATGGTGATGCGTGGCGGCCGCTATTCGGCAAATATCGTGCTCGCCGCTATCGACACCACGCGCCGCCCCGATATATTCGTGAACGGAGCGCGCCTTGCCAATCCCAACGGACTCTATGAATTCGTGGCCGGCAATGTCGGCACGCATGAATATTCCGGTTATATTGAAGTGGCGCGGGCCGACGGCAGTGTGGACCGCCGTCCCTTCAAGTCATCCTACACAGTGATGGAGCCAATGGCCACCATCTCCCCGACAATGATGAACGTGCTCTATGCCGGAATTGCCAACCCAATAAGCATTTCAGTGCCGGGAGTGCCGATGAGCGGCGTGCAGGCAACCATGACCAACGGATCCCTTACCCGCAACGGCGACCATTGGGTGGCCCATCCCGGAAAAGTGGGAAGCGAGGCCGTGATCTCTGTCACTGCCACTATCGACGGACGTTCGCAGACCGTGGGCTCGATGAAGTTCCGCGTCCGCAAACTTCCCGATCCCACCCCCTATCTCGCCGTGAAAGACGGCAACGGAAATACCGTTCATTACAAAGGTTCGCCCAAACGTATCTCCAAAGGAGCTCTGATGGCTTCCGAAGGACTGGGGGCCGCCATCGACGACGATATTCTGAACGTCAGCTATTCGGTGGTGTCGTTCTCCACGGTCTTCTTCGACCAGATGGGCAATGCAATCCCCGAACTGTCGGACGGCGCGCGCTTCTCCGCGCGCCAGCGCGAACAGTTCCGCAGGCTGAAAGCCGGCAAGAGCTTCTTCATATCCAATGTGAAGGCTAAGGGGCCTGATGGAATCACACGCGATATTTCCCCAATGGAAGTGGCACTCAACTGATGAAATCATTATAAAGATGAAGATATACCGAAAAATAGTTTCATTCACACTGCTTCTCTGCTGTTTAGGCATCATGGCCCAGGTTGAGACCGGCGGAACTGTGCGCCGGGGCAGTCCGAAGGATAAAAAGAAAACGGAAAAGAAAGTCGGCGTCACCGACCGCATGCAGGCTTTCTATGAGGACAAAAGCCCTCACGACGCCGACCTTTCCTATATGCGCGAGATCTATCGAGAGCTCGACCTGACTAAAAAGGAGAATGCCCCCCTCTATTATCCCGAAGATGTGATCGACGGCCGTGAAAACCTGCTCAGGGTGATTCTCGGCGCTGTTGTCGACGGCCGCATCCCTGCTTATGAATATCTCGACGGCCGCGAAATATTTACCGACCAGTATAAGGTGAAAGTAGGGGAGATGCTCGATCGCTTCGGTATCTATTACAAAGAGGCGAAAGGCTCTACTGCCAAGAATCCCCGCTACGAGATAGAGGAGGCGGATATGCCTACATCGCAGGTGCTTAACTATTACATAATCGAGAAATGGGAATTCGACCGCCGCTCCAACCGCATGAAAACGAGGGTAGAGGCCATCTGCCCGGTGCTGACACGTATGGGTGACTTCGGCGGCGAAGCCAAATACCCGATGTTCTGGGTGCGTTTTGACCAGTTGCGCCCCTTCCTCGCGCATCAGTATGTTTTCGTGAGCGACGACAACAATATCCCGCAATACAGTCTCGATGATTACTTCAATCTCGGACTCTACGACGGGGAGATATATAAAACGCGTAATCTCCGCAATCTCTCCATGGCGCAGATGTATCCCGATGAGGATGCCCGTAAACATGCGCAGGATAGTATCGACAAGCATTTGAAATCCTATGGCAAAGACCTGTGGGTGCCCAGCCGTGAGGAATATCTTGCCAAACGCGAGCGCGACGAGGCAGCTGCCAAAGCCCTTGCGGAGGGAGATTCCATCCCCGGACGTACGGTAGTTGCGGAAGCCACCACCGTAAAGAAATCCTCCGCCCGCTTGCGCAAACGCTCATCGACCGCAAGAAAGGCTAAAAAGCCGAAAGTTTCATCTTCATCGTCGAAACAACCCAATTCTTCGGCTACAAAATCCGTGCGCCGCAGAAGAAAATAAAGACGGTTCCAAGAAATTATCATACAAACAAATAGCGCGACCATCAGGCTGCGCTATTTGTTTTATTTATGTTTTCTTTAAAATTTTTTTGGAAGTTTTTTATTGAAATATTTGCACAGGGAAGAAATTTGTTATAACTTTGCATCCGCTTTCGGGAACGAAAGCATCGCACAATGACATTTTGCTACCAAGACAAGCAGCGGGACACTTTAAAGAGGGTGTCCGGTTGAGAGAGATACAGGGAAAGTTCAAGAAGGAAAGTTTCCGTATCAATTCCGACCTGAAGAATGTGCCGGAGGTCAAGACAA
>URNY01000093.1 GCA_900549375.1 uncultured Bacteroidales bacterium
ATTGCCAAGAACTATCTGAGTGAAAATGAATTGAAAATCCTGAATAATCTCGTGTCTGGATATTTCGACTTTGCCGAAATTCAGGCGATGAAACGTCGACCGATGTATATGAGCGACTATGTGAAGCAACTTGACACGGTACTTTCGTCAACAGGCGAGGCTCTTCTCGACGGTACCGGCTCGGTCAGCCATCAGCAGGCGATGGACAAAGCCAAGGAAGAATACCGCAAATTTCAGGTTAGGGAGTTGTCGCCGGTGGAACGTGCCTATCTCGAAACAATCAAGGCTCTCAATGCCAAAACCAAGAACAGAGGAAAAGGAAGATGAAATATCGTCGGCGTTTCATCGTCTTTCATCGCCAAATTCACTTGCCTATTAATGTTAAAAAAAGACTTAAATTACTGATTTAATGTTACAAATTATTTCTTCAGCGAAGACGAGTATTAATGCAAAAACCGCCCGATTTTAAGACATAAAAAATTAATAAACAAGCGATTGACAAGCGATGAAATAAGCTTGTCAATCGCTTTTTGTATCCTTTTACCGCAAAATAAATTTGTCTATTTCTTCGGGGACACAACTTCTTCGGGGACACAACCATATTCCGACCGAAAGGAGTGGCTTTAGCAACCAACTTGAAATTCCAAACTGGAATCGCAGGATTGCAACCAACATACTCATGAGGGACATTCTCTGTAGTTACTTGGATTTTAGCTCCCATAATTACAATTCCATAGAATTCTCATTAAGGAGAAAAACATAGATGCTCATGATTGTTATTCCATATTCATTGCGTATGACCGGGGTTGGTTCGCCAAGGATGATTATTTTTTGAATGAATCATTGTAGGGTAAAGAGGTCTTTCTATTATCATGTCGTTGTCAAATCATGTGTCTTGTCACAAAATTTGACAACGCAAAATTAATACATAAGTATAATTCTACAAAATGTAAAACATCTAAATAGGAGCATGTGCGTATGAGGCTTACCGATGCCGTCTTTGCCAGAATGGTTGTCGATGTCCGTTCAATGCTAAACGCTATGCCGTTGGAACTGAGAGCCGATATTAACGGCGACTTTCTCTTAGCAATTCGCCCAGTCATGTAGTAGCGGTGGCAGATAAAACTATCTTCTTTGTGGGGGTGAAGGGTGATGAATACGACCGCCGCCTCGCCTGCCGCTCCATGATTCAGGCACACAGAATGAAGAAATTGGCTTGGTCCAAACGTAATATGAATGGCAGTCGATTGAACATTCTTCCGATAAGTGCGTTGAAATAGTTGTAATGCAAACATGTTGTCGACTTCATTGCCATAATAACGCATCGTTTTCTTAGTTATAATCTCATGATAAGGTACTATGAATAAGGGAATAATCTGTAAACTAATAGCTATTTCGTCCTTTATTGCAGGTGCGTACATAAGTTCTGTACCTGCCGATGCATGTACACGAGCCGTATATCTGGGTCCTGACGGCATGGTTGTGACCGGACGCACGATGGATTGGAAAGAAGACCCTCAGTCCAACATTTATTTTTTCCCAAGGGGAATGGAGCGTCGTGGCGGAATTACGGACAATTCCGTGAAATGGACATCTTCTTATGGAAGCGTGGTTACTGCAGGATATGACATCGGTATCTGCGACGGAATAAACGAGAGAGGGCTTGCTGCCAATCTACTTTTTCTGGCAGAATCTGACTATCATCGCCCCGGAGACAAACGACCTGTGATGGGGCTTGCCATCTGGACGCAATATGTGCTTGACAATTTCGCCACTGTTGATGAAGCGGTGGAAGAACTTGGCAAGGAATTGTTTCGTATTGATGACCCCGACCTTCCGAATGGAGCGAAATCAACACTGCATCTTTCGATTTCAGATTCAACCGGCAACAGCGCGATATTCGAATATATAGCGGGGAAACTCGTGATTCATAGCGGGAAAGACTGCCGGGTAATGACAAACTCTCCTTCATACGACAAGCAGCAGACGTTAGACGACTATTGGAACCAGATAGGAGGTCTTGTCATGCTGCCTGGAACCAACCGTGCGTCAGACCGCTTCGTCCGTGCGTCATTTTACATCAACGCGTTACCACAGACCTCCGATTATCGCCAGGCGGTTGCCGGCGTGTTCAGCGTCATGCGCAACGTGTCTGTGCCGCTCGGAATCTCTGTTCCCTCCCAGCCGAATATAGCGTCTACACGCTGGCGTACCGTTGCAGACCAGAAAAACCTCGTATATTATTTTGAATCGACCTTAAGTCCGGATATTTTTTGGATTGATTTAAAGAAACTTGATTTCAGTCCGGAAGGGAAAGTCAGAAAGCTCTCATTGACTAATGGCGAGATATACGCAGGCGATGCCGCCGACAGAATGAAGGACACTGAGCCGTTCAGGTTCCTCTTCGGGATATAGTGACGTGACGGTTGGGATAAGAAAAAACTGAAAAAGTTGAATCGGCAGCTAAAAAGTTGCCGATTCAAATTTTTTTATGCCGTCCTTATCACGAACTCGCGTTAGGCGTTTGTTTGACCAATAGTATCTGTCTCCGCGTGACGCATGGGTAGACAGATACCGTTTCATCGCCTCAGATGGTAAAATTTGTTTGTATTTGGGGTAGCAAAATCTGCCATTGTTTGTATATAATCCCAACCAAAATCTATTAGTGGGAATATAGTTTGCTCAACCGAAACTTTTAAGGGAGTTATGCAACATTTTATGGTTGCGAGTGGCAAATGCAACCCATTTTAGTTGCTTGTCTGAATGCAAATGCTTATATTTGCATAAAACTTCAGATTATGAAAATTGGAGCGATAATAACCGGCGATATTGTAGATTCCACAAAAATGGCAGCAGAGGAGCGCAACTCAATGTTGCTCATGCTGCAATCCCTACCGGAATTGCTGTCGACATTTACAAAAATCGATTTAGAGATTTTTCGTGGGGACAGCTTTCAGATTAGGGTTTGGGATCCCGTTGACTCATTAAAGGTCGCACTCGCCATACGCGCCCATATCCGTTCCTTTAAGTTTGCCGAGTACAACCGTCAATGGGATGCCCGCATGGCAATTGGTGTCGGAACTGTGGAATATGAAAATGGCACTCTTGCAACGAGTGACGGCGAGGCGTACCGTTCCTCCGGCAGAGGGCTTGATTCCATTGGTAAATATCGGCTTACAATAAAAACGCCTTGGAAAGAGGTAAACAAAGAGTTGCGAGTCTCGACTGCGTTTGCTGACGACATCATTTCCGGATGGACCCAGAGCCAAAGCCGAGTCATGTTTCAAAGCTTGACTACCAGTCTCACTCATGCCGAAATAGGGAGTATACTCGGAATTACTCGGCAGATGGTTGACAAGGCACTGAGAGCAGGTAAGGAAGATTTAATGAATCTGTATATCAACAGATTTGAGGAATTGATTAAGAAACGACTCGGATGAATACAATCATACTCATAAAACTTATTGCGGCACATCTGACCGGAGATTTTCTTCTCCAGAGTGACAGAATGTGTATTGATAAATTCTCAAACAATTCCAAAGCAAAATACAAGGCTCTCGTTCTTCATGCCTTGGTTCAGGCTGCTTTGGCATATATTTTCGTTGCTCAATGGAATTGCTGGATTGTACCGGTAGTGATTGGCGTCAGCCATTTCGCAATAGATCTGGTCAAAACAATGAGCAAGAGGACAGACCTTATAAGTTTTGTCTGGGACCAGCTTGCACATTTATGTATCATAATTGGATTGTGGTGGCTCGAATTCGCAAGACTGTCACAGGTGGATATGGCTGACGAGATATTCTCAACAAATTTCTGGCTCATCGCTACGGCATACATCGCAGTGCTTGCACCGACCTCCATTTTGATAAAGTTCTTTATTGAATTTGAAAAATGGATGCCATCCGAAGCTTCATCGCAAGGCTTGCCAAACGCCGGCAAGTGGATTGGATATCTGGAAAGGATACTGATTCTGACCTTCATATTCACAGATAATATAGAAGGAATAGGATTCTTATTGGCGGCGAAATCAGTTTTCCGTTTCGGAGAACTGAACAAAGCCAAAGATATTAAGATTACAGAATATGTACTTGTCGGCACATTCGCCAGTTTCACTATTGCCATATTAATTGGTTTCGGCATCAACTGGCTCATTGGCATGAATTTTGAATAACGCGATATATATATAGAGGATGTTTGTATGGGAATATTCCTGAATGGCGTTTTGAGGCCTCAAATGGCGGAATATGTTTGTATTTAATTCTGCACCCGATGATTAAACGTTTGAAACACAATATAAAATCTATTCTTCAACGAAGACGAGTATTAAACGATAAATTTCACACAACATCCTTATAATCAATGGCTAAGAAAAGAATAATTTTCTTGGCCATTGCTGGTTTATGCGGTTTTACCCCGTGGTTTTCTTGGCTAAATTACGTATTCTTGGACTCCCTTAGTGAAATTCCTGGCTAAAATACGATCCGTCCTCAAAGATTTGTGAGTATCAAAACAACTTTTACTTGCATGTGTTATACAAATGTTTTACCTTTGCGCTACAAATAATTAAGAATATGAATACGGCATCAATTCCCAGAAAACAGACCTCATTCCGTCTTAGCGAAGAACTTCTTTTACGTCTTCAGGCAGAGGCTAAACGACATAACCGTAGTCTCAATAATCTTGTAGAGAGTGTGTTGATGGCTTTCGTGGCTGATCGTCCCAACAAGACGACTCTCGCGGCCATGAAAGAGGCTGAGACGTCCGACTCTCTTGAGACGCTCGACCTGGACAGTTTCCGCAGGTTTGTCAATTCCTTATGAATACCCTCAAACTCACATCTCAGTTTAAGAAGGACCTTAAGCGTTATAAACACAAGACAGGGGTGATCGACAAGCTTGAGGACATTCTCAAATTGCTCGCCAATGGTCAACCGATTCCAGCTGAAAACAGACCACATTTTTTGACGGGTAATTACAAAGGCTATATGGAATGCCATGTCGAAAGTGACACTCTTCTGATATGGTGGGATAAAGAGGAAGGCATCATCAAGCTTGTCCGTTTCGGCACGCACTCCGAATTATTCTGATGATAGTCCGTTTTCCATTCATGAAGAGATGGTATTATATAATGTGATAAAAGTAGCTTGTAAATTATGCTCAGTGTCTTGAAATATATTATAATCATTGTAGGAATTATCATTCTTGCGCTATTTGTTTTCATATCTTTGATTGTGGGTGTTATATTTCTTTTAGGAAAGGAAGATTCCAAAACAAAGAAACACAAGGAGAAATACCTCGATTGTTTAAGACAAGTCTTTGGAGCAGATATGGCATCCAGTTTTTCAATTGAGAAATGTGATAGTAAGTCTGCTCGACTCACGTTTGACAATCGGCCTTATTTAGCAACCCATGAGCAACCAGACCCGAACATAAAGCCGGAATATATAGATCAATACAGGTGGCATAAAATCTCAAATACAGTATATGCTTTCATCGATGACCATATGAACGAATCGATCTGTAGTTTCTGTCATGATATTTCGAGAGCATATTTTACAAGTATGATGTATCTTGATAAGGAGGAAATGCGAAATTCTCATTTCAAGGAAATTATTATGACCCAAACTGGCTGGCATTTGCCTCATGAAGCTTTAGTTGTAGGTTATATAGATTACAGCACGCAACAATTGGCAGCTGAAAACGTATATTTTTGTCTATCGGAATGTAACCTTGATGAAATTAAGAATCAGCTTGATGCACTTGTTTCGGCTGCGGAGAAATGGACTAAAGATGGGAACAGCTATCACTTTTCAAAATCAGAAGATGGTTGGACAACTGGTGTAAGCATAGATTATACATTAGGAGATTCTTTCGTAGAGGTCGTGCACTTTATGCAGTGAATCTATTTTTTGGAGAAAGATAAACTTCTCTGTTTTCTTGACCAGTTCGATTTTACGCCGCCATACACCGCGGTTTTCTTGGCTGAGTTATGTTTTTTGCTATAGATGACTATATAAGTGAAATAGTTACCTTGAGCGGAACAAAAGTAGAGGCTGGGACGCCGGCAATATTGTCTGTGAGTAGAGCCTCGGATGTTCCGGCGTTTTATTCAGACTGGTTCTTCAATAGGTTGGAACATGGGTATTGCCGCTGGCATAATCCTTTCAATGGTGCCGATATTTATGTGTCGTTTGAGAATGTTCGCTTCATCGTGTTCCGGTCAAAGAATCCTACGCCGCTGATTCCATACATCTCTTGCCTGCAAGAGCATGGAATAAACTGCTATATCCAATACACACTCAATGATTATGATGATGAAAGATTGGAGTCGGAGGTACCTCCGTTGCGGCATCGGATCGACACATTCAAACGTCTCGCGGAAGATGCCCCTGCATGCGACCCCAGCGGTGCGAAAATTTAAGGAACGATGCTTAAGAAACGTCTCTACAACAAAAATCGTTAAAATATGTTCTAAATATAGAATGAAGTCTCTATGACGCGAGCTCTTGCGATAATATTATGTTTGATAGCGGCTTTGTTTCTTGTTCCTATTCAGGGCGAATGCTGTGAGATCCCTGAGTATGAGTCAGAGACAGAGATTGAATGTTGTGCCGTTGTCAGTGGTCTGTCTCAGTCGCAAGTTGCTGAGAAACTGCCGGAAGTATCGTTCTTGTCAGATTTATATTTAGTTAGGCGTCATGTATATTTATATGTAGAGATTCGGAAATCCGTTTATCGTTTGCCGGCAAGAATCCTTAACTGTGTGTTCCGTGAATAGTCAGGTATAGGTTAACACTCACTCTATATCAACTATATCGCCCGAAGACATCTCTGTATGCCTCCGGAAATATTAACTTATACGTATATTCATGACACTCATATTATTATATCTTCTTGGAGCCCTTGGGCTATCCTTTCTTTGCTCAGTACTCGAAGCCGTGTTGCTCTCTACTCCCGTATCATTCATATCGATGAAAGAAAGTCAGGGCGTGAAGGATGCGGCTCTGTTGATGAAGTATAAAACAAATATTGACCGACCTGTCGCAGCTATTCTGACACTCAATACCGTTGCGCATACCATAGGCGCGGCCGGCGTAGGATCAGAATCAGTCAAGGTGTTTGGAGAAGCCTATTTCGGAATTATCTCCGCCATTCTTACACTGCTTATTCTTGTGCTTTCGGAAATCATACCCAAGACTATAGGCGCATCATATTGGCGTACTCTTGCCATGGTGTCGGCGAAGATAATAAAAGTTCTTATAGTCATAACATATCCGCTGGTATGGCTTTCGGAATTGCTGACACGTTGCGTATCACCCAAAATACAGCCTTTGACTGTAAGTCGCGAGGAAGTGGCGGCAATGGTCAATGTCGGTACGGACGAAGGCGTTATCGATGACGCAGAGAACAGAGTAATCCAGAATTTTCTGAAACTCTCTAATGTGAAAGCCGAGGATATAATGACCCCATATGTAGTGGTCGCCTCTGTCTCGACCGATACCACTATGAAGGAGTTTTACGATAACAAGGCTCTCAGACCGTTCTCACGCATTCCTGTCTTTGAAACAGGCCGTGAATTCATCGTTGGTTATGTCCGCCGGGCGAATGTGCTTGAAATGCTGACGCAGGATAGGTTTACAATGCGACTGAAGGAGATAGCACGTCCGATTCTGTTCTTTATGGAAGATACCAAGGTCTCGGATATATGGCGAAGAATGCTTCAGGAGAATGAACATATTTCGGTAATCACCGACGAATATGGTTGTATGCGGGGAATCGTGACTATGGAGGATGTAATCGAGACGATGCTCGGGGTTGAAATTGTGGATGAATGCGATACTACAGATAATCTTCAGGCTATGGCACGTATGAAGTTCACTCCCGGAAACTGCGCAACATAGAAGTTCCCGTTTCTTGAATGAGAATTCAAGAAACGGGAACCTTTACATTGTTTCTTTGAACCGTTACATCATCTCTTTGAAATGAGTGCGGTCGAATCCGCAGACGGGACATACAAAGTCGGCCGGAAGGTCGCTTTCCGATTCGAACACATAGCCGCATATGTCACATTTGAATCTTCTCTTCTTCGTCCGGGAGATCTGCTCGGGTTCCGATTCAACGCGATAGGTGGGAGCGTTTTTAGGAGCTTTCCCTTTTATCACGTCATGATAATACGCATATGTCATCGGCTTGCCTTCCCCTGCATGAGACGCTTTCAGTTTGCCTATGACAATCACATGGGTTCCGCAGTCGATGAAATCTGTTGCTGTCAGTATAAGGCGCCCGCAGAACTTCCCCTTTACGGCTGGAGTTCCATCAATGTCCTCGAATCCGAAATCAGCATATTTATCGGAATCACGCGACGACCTAAACCCGAAAGAACTGATCACCATCGGATCGGTTTCTTCGGATATGATCGACACGCAGAACGCGGGATTCTGCTTTATGCAATCGAGCGTATGATTCTTTTTATTGAGGCATATTGCCAATGTCGGATTTTCGCTTGTGACCTGAAAACAGGTGTTTATAATACACCCTGCGGGCCTGTCGCCGGAATAACATCCGACGACGTAAAGCCCGTAGGTGATATCATAAAGAGCATTTCTGTCCATTTATCTGCGATTAATAGTTCTTGGCTTCAATTTCGAAGAAGCTGCGTTTATGCTGGCATACCGGGCACACTTCGGGAGCTTTCTTGCCGATGTGGATATGTCCGCAATTGCGGCAGATCCAGACGGTATCGCCTTCGCGTGAGAACACGATACCCTCTTCGATGTTCTGCAACAGACGGCGGTAGCGCTCCTCGTGATGCTTTTCAATGGCGGCAACTCCGCGGAAGCGACGGGCAATCTCGGGGAACCCTTCGGCATCGGCCTCTTCAGCCATCTTTGCATACATATCTGTCCATTCGTAATTCTCGCCCTCAGCCGCAACGCGCAGATTCGCCATTGTCTCGGGCACTTCGCCGCCGTTGAGCAACTTGAACCAGAGCTTGGCGTGCTCCTTCTCGTTATTGGCAGTCTCTTCGAAAATGGCGGCAATCTGCTCGTAACCATCCTTGCGGGCCTTTGATGCGAAGTATGTGTACTTGTTGCGCGCCATCGATTCGCCTGCAAACGCTTCCAGAAGATTGCGCTCAGTCTTTGTTCCTTTTAATTCTTTCATTTTTCTAATTTATTTTTGGGTTAAACTATTTTGTCTTTATTTCTTCTCGTTTGCCTCCTTCTTTTTGCATTCCGGGCAAATACCTTTAAAGTAGATATTTACATTGTCGCAGGAGAAATCCTCGGGAGGCGTCAGCGCCGTCATGTCAAACGGAATATCATAAATTTTCTGACAGCTGCGACATATAAAATGCGCGTGAGGCGTATACGAAGCGGAGTCGTATCGGGTAGATTCCGGAGATATGTTGATATCGTTGACAAGACCCTTCTCGGCGAGAAGTTTCACGGTACTGAACACCGTGGTTCTCGACAGCGTCGGATTGTTAGCGTGTACAAAAGAATATACCTCTTCCGCCGACGGGTGATTCCTGCATGAAGAAATATAATCCAGAATTTCCAGTCTCTGCATCGAAGGCCTGATACCCACATCCGTCAGCTTCTTCAGCAACGCTGTTTTATTGGCATTGTTTTCCATCTGAAAATCATGTCAAATTTGTACTGACTACAAAGTTATAATAAATACGGAAACTACGAAAATTTTTAACATATATTTATATATGAGTTGGAAAATTTCAAAAAATATTGTTGCGTGTTATTTAAGGAACAGAGTCTTTTACCAACGGCAGATAATCTCCATATCCCTCGGCAGCCATTTCTGATTTTGGGATGAATCGAAGTGAGGCACTGTTGATGCAGTAACGCAATCCTCCTTTGGATCTCGGACCATCGGGGAACACGTGGCCGAGATGAGCGTTTCCGACCTCGCTTCGCACTTCCACTCGCCTCATGCCATGTGAATTATCAATATGTTCAGTCAGTACATCGGGCGATATCGGGCGACTGAATGCCGGCCATCCGCATCCTGAATCAAACTTGTCGGACGATACGAACAACGGCTGTCCGGTTGTGACGTCAACATATATTCCCGGCCTGAATTCACGGTCATATTCATTGATGAATGGCCTCTCGGTTGCTCCTTGTTGTGTCACGGCATATTGCTCGGGGGTCAACCCATGCCGCAATTCCTGATCAGAAGGTTTTCGGTATTTTGATTCCTGCCCGGACCTTAGATAGGGATCTCTGGCTTCGGCCGCCAGTTTCATCAGTTCCGGCTTTATATGACAATATCCTCCGGGGTTCTTGACCAGATATTGCTGGTGATAATCTTCCGCAGGATAAAAATTCTCCAACGGTCCTGTTTCCACAACTATCGGATGCGTATAATGCTTTCTTTCCCGGTCTACTGTCTTGTCAATGACGGCACGATCCGAGGAATCGGTATAATATATTCCGGTGCGATATTGGGTGCCGACATCATTCCCCTGACGGTTTCTCGAAGTCGGATCTATAGTCTTGAAGTATAAGTCGATCAGAAAAGGTAGCGAAATAATTTCCGGATCATAGACCACCTTCACGGTCTCGACGGCACCCGTGGCGCCGTCGCATACTTCACGATATGATGGCGAGGGCACGCGACTGTTGGCATATCCTGTTTCGGTTTCGGTCACACCGTTTACCAATGAGAAGAAATGTTCTGTTCCCCAGAAGCATCCTCCGGCAAAATATATCTCTTTCATAACGTTCTTTTTGGAATTGTAAAGATTCCCGGTATCGCGCTGCGCCGCATTTCCGTAACGGCCGCAGACCACCGCGCACATTATAATACTATTGGCATCAAAAATGTAACAAGCCTCATATAAAACTTGTTCGGGCATCGAATACTCGCTTGGGAGTCAGACTCTTTATCGTGAACGGTATATAAGTCATTGCATATAATTGCCTATAGTAGTATTGATATTTAAGATAACTCAAGTTCGCAGGTAACTTGATGTGTATGACAAAAGCAAGTAGCGGAGCGACAGCACATCCATAAGTGCAGTCGCTACCGCGACTGATGGTAGAGAGGGATGATCATCATCCCGCGCACAGCTTCGTCCTATCGTCCTCAGCAGTACGCGGTT
>URNY01000094.1 GCA_900549375.1 uncultured Bacteroidales bacterium
GGGCCATGGAGCCGATTCTGCTGCGGGCTGACCGGGCGGGGGAGCGGGCCGACCAGCTCCTGGCCCGGCTGGTGCCGGAGCTGACCCGCTCGGCGGCCCAGCGCCTGCTGGAGGAGGGGGCGGTCACCCTCGGCGGCCGCCCGGTGAAAAAGAACTATAAGGCCGCCGAGGGCGACGTGCTGGAGGTGCGCCTCCCGGAGCCGGAGCCGGTGGACGTGCTCCCCCAGGATATCCCCCTGGACATCGTGTACGAGGACGAGGACGTCATCGTGGTGAACAAACCGAAGGGGTTGGTGGTCCACCCCGCGCCGGGACACCCGGACGGGACACTGGTGAACGCCCTGCTGTATCACTGCGGGGACAGCCTTTCCGGGATCAACGGAGAACTGCGGCCCGGCATCGTCCACCGCATTGACCGGGACACCTCCGGTCTCATCATCGCCGCAAAAGACGACTTCGCCCATGTGAAACTGGCGGAGCAGCTTCAGGATCACACGCTGGCCCGGACCTACCGCTGCATCGTCACCGGCAATCTTCGGGAGGATACCGGGACGGTGAACGCTCCCATCGGCCGCTGTCCCGCAGACCGGAAGAAAATGGCTGTGGTGGCCGGCGGACGGAACGCCGTGACCCATTGGACGGTGCTGGAGCGCTATCCCGGTGTGAATTATGTAGAGTGCCGTCTGGAAACGGGCCGCACCCACCAAATCCGAGTACACCTGGCCTATATCGGCCACCCCATCCTGGGGGACACCGTGTACGGGGCCAAAAAGCCTGTGCCGGGGCTGACGGGCCAGTGCCTCCACGCCACGGCCCTGGAGTTCATTCACCCGGCCACGGGGAAGAAGATCTCCATCGAGACCAACGGCACGCGGCCCGTGCCCAACATGATCGACTGGATCACGGTCAGCCCCAAGTTCGGCATCGCCGGCGATTGCGAGGCGCCGCTGCTGGTGCAGCGTGCCGACGAGATCAAGGTGGTGGACGTAGGTCAGGACCTCGAACCATATTTCCGGCTCTCATGCCGCATGCCGGAGACCATCATGTATCTGCAGCCATGCTACGTTCCGGACGAGGAGCAGTTCCGTCATAACCGCCTCTCCGCCGTGAGGCGCGTGCTCGCCGACCCGCGCTGGACGCTGTCGGTGCAGCTGCACCGCTACCTCGACATTCCCTGACAAAACAAAATAAAGGCCGGAAACCATATGGTTTCCGGCCTTTATTTTGTTTTGGCGGTTGATTGCGTCAGTTGGCGCTCTTGCGGCTTGATTTCTTTGCCGGGGCTGCGGGGGCGGGAGCGGCGGGCTCCTCGGTGCCGGCGAGGGCGGCGTCGATCATGATGCGGCCGCAATATTCGCAGACGATCACTTTCTTGTGCATGCGGATCTCCAGCTGACGCTGCGGGGGGATGCGGTTGAAGCAGCCGCCGCAGGCGTTGCGCTGCACGCTCACGATGCCCAGACCGTTGCGGGCATTCTTGCGGATGCGCTTGAAAGCGGCAAGCGTATACTCGTCGATGAGAGGCTCGAGAGCCTTGGCCTTCTCGCGGATGGCCTCCTCCTCCTGACGTGTCTCGGAGATGATCTCCTCGAGTTCCTTCTTCTTCTGCTCGAGGATATGCTCGTTGTCGGCGAGCTCCTCCTTGTCGTGCTCGATATCGGCGCTCTTCTGCTCTATCTTGGCCTGGGCGTCGCGGATATTCTTCTCGGCAAGCTCGATTTCGAGGCTTTCGAATTCCTTCTCTTTCTCAAGGAACGCGAACTCGCGGTTGTTGCGCACGTTGTTGATCTGTTCCTCGTATTTGGCAATCTTCTCGCGGCGCGCCACGATGTCGCCCTGTTTCTGCTTAACGAGGCTGCGCAGGTCGGCAATCTCCTCCTCATGCTTGGCGATACGCGTCTGGAAGCGTACGATCTCATCCTCGCGGTCCTTCACTTCATTGGGAAGTTCGCCGCGTAGAATCTTGATGCGGTCGATTTCCGAGAGATAGGTCTGCAGCTGATAGAGAGCTTTGAGTCGCTCCTCAACGCTGCGCTCTTTTTCTTGTTTCTTCTCTGTTGCCATATATTTTGAATGCTTATTGTTTCAGATTGTCGATATAGGGTTTGTCTCGTTTTCGGCGAAATAGACCACGAAATCGGGATACTTCTCGCGGATAACTCGCGAGAGGATTCTGCGCGAGCAGAGCTCCCCTTCGTAATGGCCGATGTCTGCGATGATGATGTCGAGTCCGTAGTTGGTGAAGTCATGATACTTCACGTCGCCTGTGATGATGGCGTCGGCCCCGGCCTTGATGGCATCGGGTATCAGCGATGCGCCGGCGCCGCCGCATATCGCCACGCGTTTCACCACTAACTGCGGTGACTGCGAGGAGAACCGGAGGCCTTTCACCTCGAAAGTCTCCTTCACCTTGCGGAGGAATTCGAGTTTCGGGGTAGGGGTAATGTCGCCGATCACGCCGAGGCCGCATCTCCCTTCGCAATCCTTCGGCTCCAGCACCGCGAGACGTCGCATGCCGAGGCTATGGGCCATCTCATGGCTCACGCCGTCCCAGGCGGAGTCGAGATTGGTGTGAGCTGCATAAATGGCCACATCTGAGCGTATCGCCTTGATGACGATGCGCTCGGAGGCCGTGCGCCCCGTGATCTCCTTGAGGCCACGGAATAGAAGCGGATGATGGCATACCACCATGTTGCAACCGCGCCTCAGAGCCTCGTCGAGAATATCCTCCGTTATGTCGAGGCAGAGAAGCACTGCCGACACACTCATCTCCGGGTCGCCGACCTGCAGGCCGGTGTTGTCGTAGCTTTCCTGGAGCTCCTTGGGGGCGAAAGCCTCGATTACGGCGGCGATATCCTTGACCTTTACCATTTTGTTGAGTCTGACGGATTCCACTATATCGAGCGGAGAGATCATTTCTTTATCGGTTTGAGTTCAAGCTGAAGCTCGTCGAGCTGAGCCTTGTCGATGGGGGAGGGAGATTCGTTCATCACATCGCGGCCGGAATTGTTTTTCGGGAAGGCGATGACGTCGCGGATCGTGTCGAGACCTGCCAGGATCGACACGAAGCGGTCGAAGCCGAGGGCGAGACCTCCGTGAGGTGGCGCACCGTATTTGAAGGCGTTCATCAGGAAGCCGAACTGCTCGTGGGCGCGTTCGGGAGTGAAGCCGAGGAGCTCGAACATCTCATCCTGGAGAGCCGCGTCATGGATACGGATCGAGCCGCCGCCGAGCTCCGTGCCGTTCACTACGATATCGTAGGCCGTGGCGCGTACTTTGCCCGTGTCGGTGCGAAGCAGCGGAATATCCTCCGGGTTGGGGGAGGTGAAGGGATGGTGCATCGCGTAATAGCGCTGGGTCTCGTCGTCCCATTCGAAGAGGGGGAAGTCGATCACCCAGAGTGGGGCGAAGACATTGCGGTCGCGCAGGCCGAGACGGTTGCCCATCTCCAGACGGAGCTCGCAGAGCTGTTTGCGCGTCTTCATGGCCTCTCCGGCCATCACGAGCAGCAGGTCGCCCTTCTCGGCGCCGGCTTTCTCTCCCCATTCGCGGAGCTGCTCCTCGGTGTAGAATTTGCCTACGGAGCTCTTGATGGAGCCGTCGGGCTCGAACTTAACCCACATCAGACCCTTGGCGCCCACCTGCGGACGTTTAACGAACTCCGTGAGCTCGTCGATCTGCTTGCGCGAATATCCGGCGCAGCCTTTGGCAAGGATACCGACGGTGAGCTCTGCATCGTCGATCACGCCGAAGCCTTTACCCTTGGCGAGGTCGGTGAGCTCCACGAATTCCATGCCGAAGCGGATGTCCGGCTTGTCGGAACCGTAGCGGGCCATGGCGTCGTTCCACGTCATGCGAGGGAAAGGCTCCGTGAAGTCGATACCCTTCACATATTTGAATATATGTTTCACAAGACCTTCGAAAGTCTCGATCACATCCTCCTGCTCCACGAAGCTCATCTCGCAGTCGATCTGCGTGAATTCCGGCTGGCGGTCGGCGCGAAGGTCTTCGTCGCGGAAACATTTCGCGATCTGGAAATAGCGGTCGTAGCCGCTCACCATCAGCAGCTGCTTGAAGAGCTGGGGGCTCTGCGGGAGGGCGTAGAACTCACCCGGGTTCATGCGTGAGGGCACCACGAAGTCGCGTGCTCCCTCCGGAGTGGATTTCACAAGAATCGGGGTTTCGATCTCGAGGAAGCCGAGGGAATCGAGATAGCGGCGGATTTCGAACGCCATCTTGTGGCGTAGCTCGAGGTTGCGGCGCACGCAGGGGCGGCGCAGGTCGAGATAGCGGTATTTCATGCGCAGGTCATCGCCTCCGTCGGTATTGTCTTCGATGGTGAAGGGGGGAATCTCACTGCGGTTGAGGATGCGGAACGATTCGGCAATCACCTCGATATCGCCCGTAGGGATATTTTTATTCTTTGAGCTGCGCTCGGCCACGCGGCCCTTGATCTGCACCACATACTCGCGGCCCAAGGCGTTTGCAGCCTCTGTCAGGTCGCGGTCTATCTCATTGTTGAACACCACCTGTGTGATTCCGTAGCGGTCACGGACATCCACAAACGTCATGCCACCCATCTTGCGGGTGCGCTGCACCCATCCGGCGAGCGTCACGTTCTTTCCTTCATCGGCGAGCCTGAGCTCTCCGCAAGTCCTGTTTCTATACATTCTCTTAGAGTTGAATTCAAATCTTAGCGGGCGAATACGCGCCAATAAGTGCGGCATCCGCTTCAAACATGCAAAATTAGCAAAAAATCATGTGTTTGTCAATACCGTTGCCGATTTTGGATATAAAAATGAGTTCCGGCCTGTGCGGGCCGGAACTCGGGGTAGGTTATGTCGAGGGTTTACTCGATTGTCTTTAGGGTTATCACTCGATGGTCTGGCGAACCTTGATGTTGTCGAGGAAGAAGCGGTTCACAATGGCCTCACCTTTGTCGTTGAGGGCAGGCCATCTGTCGTCGCTGCTTCGGATGGTGACTTTCGTGTTCTCGTTGATCTTATATTTCGAGAGATTGATCTGTGCATGCATCCATTCATGTTTGCCTCCGGCTTTCAGTGTATGCGGCGGCACGTTGATCTTCTCCTCAACGCCATCATTCTCGATGATGATGATCAGCTTGATGTCATCGTACTTGCGGTTGTCGGCGCCCGGATTACCCTGACGCATCGGCGACCAGTCGAAGAGAATCTCATAATCCTCAGCCTCGGGAACCTGGAACTTCGGAAGGACGAGACCCGCCTCGATACCGGTGAGCGAGAACTTCAGGTAGTTGCGCTGCATGTAGACACGTCTTTCGATAGAACGGTCCTCCTTCCCTTCTGCAGTTGCCTTCACGAAGTCATATCCGCGATCGGTCAGCTCATCGATAAGTTTCTTGCCGTCGGCATTCGTTCCGGCGATATTATTGGACTGAACTGCCTGTGTGTCGCTCATTGCAACATAGTCTACTGATTTGCTGGCAATGCACCAGGGATCCATCCATTCGAAGTCATCGGCGAAGTAGATGGTCTCGTTGAGACCGAGATCCTCATACTCTGCGGGGATCACATTTATCACCGGAGAAGCCATACCGGCGAAGTAGCCTTTCACTTTGATCTTATGGCCGTTCATAGATGCGATATTGAGAGCTTCGGCGGGTTCTGTGAGGTAAACCTTGCAGGTCATCTCGCCCACAGTCATTGCATCTCCCTCAAGGTCGCCCGTAACGGTTATCAGCTGATAAGCTCCGGCCGAGGTGTTGTCGAGGTCAGCGGTAATGTCGGTAGCCTCGGCTGCGGGGACGGGTGCAGTTCCCTCGGCCCACATTCTTTCGCCGAGCACATAGGGAAGACTCATATCGGATTTATGTTTCTCACCCTGAACTGTCACCTTGTCGCCTACGGCAACCTGCTCAACAGGTTCCTGAAAGAAGATGAAACGTTCGCCGTCGGTGGCGATGAAGCCGTTGGCAGTGAGCGCTGTCACTACCATTTCTTGCATGCGGACAACGGTCTCGTCCTCAAGATCGTTGAGATCGGCAATAGTGTAGTCCACAGGATCGCGGAATTTATCGCCGTCCTGACGGAGGAGCACTTTGGCGATGCTCTCGAGGTTACGGCCTTTGAAAAGCACATCGGCCTTACGGGGATTGTCGGGAGTGCCGTCGCGGAGGTTATCGCTTACGCTTATCTCGACCTCGGTGCGTCCCGCATGGCCTGTGGCCGGTTTCACGGTGGCCCACTCCGGAGCCTCGCATACCCAGTCGGCATCGGAGGTCACGGTGATGATCTGCGGGCCGACAGGCAGCGTCTCATATTCGAGGACGTCGGTGCTCGCGAGCACTGCCCTCGACATGTTGTTCTCATCGTCGCTGCAGGAAACCATGATGCCTCCGAATGCGGCGACAAGAGCCATTAGTATGATATTTATCGATTTTTTCATTTTAAACGATCTTTTTAGTTGGTCATTTTATCGGTCCCGTCACCATTCGGGATTCTGCTCGAGGTTGGTGTTGAGGATCAGATCATCGAGCGGAATCGGGTAGAAGTAGTCGCGGCTTTCGTTGAAGCCCTGACGCACCTGATCCTTGATGCCATAAACATATCCCGAGTTGCCGTCGGAAAGAATCACGTCCTTGCCGATTTCAAGCACTTTCTCTCCGTTGGGCGCTTTCGGTTTCTTGGTCTGTGCGGGATAGAGTATCACGTCGGGCACATCGTCGCCGGTGAGGTCATAGCTGCCGGGGCCGGGGAAGTACATGCCGGTGAAGTCCTGATCGATCATATTGCCGCATTTCCAGCGCATAAGGTCGAACCAGCGGCGACCCTCCTGCACCATCTCGATGGCGCGTTCACGGCGGATCTCAAGAATGACGCCGGTGTTCTCGCCGGTAACATTGGAATAACCTGTAGTGGCACTCATCAGATAGTGGTCGGGATTGGAGTTGGCGTCGGCCATATAGAGCATACCTGTCATGCCTGCGCGGCGGCGGAGCTCATTGATGGTCTTGTCGATGTCAGCCTGCGCGAGAGTCCCGAGTTCGGCTTTTGCCTCTGCGAGGTTCAGAAGGGTCTCTGCATAGCGGAATTCAGGGAGGTCGCAGCTTGTGGTTTCGTTCATATCCATGTCGTAGCTGCCCATGCGGCTTTCGGTCACGAACTTGATGGGCTGATAGCCGGTGTGCGAAAGCGTCAGGTCAGGAGCGAGAATTTCCGTAGCGCCTTTTCGGTGATAGCCCAGGCCGCGGACGGACTGCTGCAGACGCGGGTCACGGTTCTGCATCTCCTCTTTGAACTGGTAGCGCTGCCATCCGGGACGGTCGGTGAAACGCGTTCCGTCTTTCATCAGATATGTGCAAACGAACTTGCGCGTATAACCGGGTTTACCCTGAGTCGGCACGAGTGTGAACGCGTTGGCGTTGTGCTTGATGCCGAGGGCCTGATCGTATTTCACGGCGAGGATATACTCATCTTTGTTAGCATCCTGAGCGTTGAAGAGATTCATGTAATCCTCCTCGGGTTTGCCGGTGGTATAGAGCTTATAGGAACCATACTGGCCGCTCATCAGCTTCTCGGAAGCGTCGACACACTGCTCGAGATAATATCTCCAGTCGTGGCCTTCGAGGTTGATGCCATGATATTTGCGGAACGTACCCTCGAAGAGGCAGAAATTCGACTTGAGGGCGAGAGCTGCGCCCTGCGTTACTCGGTAGGGTGCGGATGCCTCCTTCTTGTTATTGGGAAGGTGCTCGATGGCGTAATCGATATCCTCGAGCATCTTGGTCATGATCAGCTCGCGCGAATCGCGGGGAGCATAGAGCTGCGGGTCGGTGGAGTCGAGCTGGCGGTCGATCCATGGCACATCGCCGAAACGCTCCACTTTCTGGAAGTAGAAATAAGCGCGGAAGAAACGGGCCACAGCCGTGTATTTCTCCACAGCCTCCTTATCGGGGCACTTGTCGATATATTCGAGCAGAGTGTTGATTCGGCGGAGTACACCCCACGACCAGCCGCCTCCCGAGTTGGGCACCGAGCGGGCGTTGCCTGCGCGAAGCAGTGTGGAGAGCGGAGCGGCAATCATGTCGTCGCCCTGATCGTCGAATCCGGGGTTGCCTCCCTCGCTTTGGGTGAGGACTTTCGGATAGAAATAATTGCTGAAGAGCTGAAGGTCGGTTTCGGTCTGGAAATAGTCGTCGAGACCTATCGACGCTTTAGGCTTCAGGTCGATGGCATCCTCGCAGGATGTCGCGGAGAACATCAGAAGAGCCGCCACCGGTATATATAATAGTTTCTTATTCATCGTATTGGAATTTGAGATTAGAATGTAACGTCAAGACCGAACATGAAGCTCTTCGACCAGGGGTAGAACATGTTGTTCGATTCGCCGCTGTGCGAACCCATAGCCTCGGGGTCGATATATTTCGAGTTCTTTTTCAGAGGCGACCAGTAGCAGAGGTTCTCACCCGTGAAATAGATGCGGACCTTCTCCATATAAGCCTTGCGGGTCCATTTCTGCGGAAGTGTGTATCCGACAGTCAGGTTCTTGAAACGCAGGTAGCGGAGGTTCTGGATGTAGCGGTCGTTCTGGAATCCGGCCTTAAGATAACCGCCGGTGGACTGATAACCCATAGCGCGGGGGAAGTAAGCGTCGGGGTTATCCTCGCTCCAGATCTTGTCCTTGAAATCGGTCGGGATAAAGGAGAGGTAAGACCAGGAATAGCATCCCCAGAAGTCGTACATGTGGCCGTTCGGGTAGCGGTAATGGTTGCCCGTGCCCTGGAACTGAGCGGAAACGTCGAACCCGAAATAGCTGAAGTTGGCGCGGAAGCCATACTGCAGGTGCGGGTTTTTGTTGCCGTATTTATAGCGGTCGCCGGGGTTGTCGACTGTATTCTTTCCGACGCCGATCTTGCCGTCGCCGTCGAGGTCGACGAACTTCACGTCACCGGCCTGCCAGCCGGAGCCGACATATTTCGACATATCGTTGTAGCTATGGTCGATGCGGGTTGTATATTCCTGAGCCTCGGCATCGGTCTTGAAGTATCCGTCGGTCTTGTATACCCAGACCTCACCAAGCTCCATTCCCTCGTAATAATCCTTTGCGAAGGTCTTGTTGGGGTTGTCGTATTTGGTGATGGTGCTCTTGTAGTCGGAGAGGTTGAAGCCTACGCCGTAGGTGAACTTGTTGCCCCAGAGAGTGAATGCGTCGTTCCAGTTCAGAGAGATCTCATAACCTTTGGTGCGGAGGTCGGCCACGTTCATCTTCGGGGAATCGGCGCCGTATACAGCCGGGAGGGCTATACCGTCGGCGAGCATGTCTTTTGTGTCTCGGATGTAGAGGTCGACTGTAGCGGCGAGACGGTTGTTGAAGAAGCCGAGGTCAAGACCAAGGTCATACTGATATGTCTTCTCCCATGTGAGGTCGGAAGCGATCGGGGACCCGAGTGTGGCGTATGCGCCGTAGTTGGCACCTTCGTTGAAAGAGTAGAGGTCGCGGTTGTCATCGCCGTCGAGCATAGCCGTTCCCACCTTGCGGAGGAATGTGTAGTAGTCGTCAACGTTCTGGTTGCCGAGCGTACCGAAGGAAGCACGGATCTTACCGTTGCTCCACCACTGCTGGAGGGGTTCGAAGAATTTCTCCTCGCTGAAACGCCAGCCGATGGATCCGGAGGGGAAGAAGCCCCAGCGGTGACCGCGGGCGAAGCGTGAGGAACCGTCGTAACGTCCGGAGAGCTCTACGAGGTATTTCCCCATGTAGTCGTAGTTGATACGGCCGAAGATACCCTGCAGCGAGTATTGGTTCTGACCGCCCTCAACGCCTGTCACAGTGTTACCCTTGGCATCGGTTCCGACGAGGTCGAAGTCGTTGAGCTGTTTTGTAACGAGGTTGTTTCCGTAGGCGTAGACACGTTTGTAGTTGCGGGTCTCATAGTTGTAACCGGCCACTACGGTGAGGTTATGGTCTTCGTTGAATGTATCCTTGTATGTTGCGAGTCCGTTGACAGCGTAGTAGTTGAATGTTTTGATATTCTCCTGCAGACCATCCTCGCCTGCGCCGGTCTTATAGTACTCCATCGGTCCGTCGGGATATACGCGGTAGGGGAGTGTGGAGCGGCGGTTGGTGTTGCGCTCCTGATTGAAGCGGTAGGTGAAGTCCGCGCTCAGTGTCAGCTGAGGAATGGGAGAATAGTTGACGTTGGTGCGGTTGGTGAAGTCGGTCTTGCGCTCAACACCGGGGCTTGTGCCCTGCATGAAGAGGATGTGGCGTCCGTTTGCCAGTTTGTTGCCCTGATAGGGTGACTGATAGATGTAGGAGCCGTCGGGGTTGGTGAGCGGGTAGCAGGCGAGTGCGTGACGCGATGAACCCTGCATTGCGCTCTCCACGAATCCCTGATAGTTGTAGGTCGAACCGTAGAACGAAGTGTTGTTGCCCACGGTGATCCATTTGTTTACGGGGAATTCCACTCTTGCGCGGAGGTTGTATTTCTTGAACTTGTCGCCGTTGATCTTGATGATACCGTCGTTCACGTTCAGACCTCCCGAGAGGAAGTAGCGGATTTTCTTGTAGCCGCCGCTCAGCGAAAGGTTGTGCTGCTGCGAGAAGTATTTGTCCTTATAAAGGCTATGGTACCAGTCGGTGTTGGCATAATATTTCCAGCGGCGCTGTCCGCCTACAGTCTCCTCGATAACCCAGGGACGGTCGGGGTTCTCTGTCTTGTCGTTTACGCGGGCGAGAAGCTCCTGCATATCGTTCTCATCATATTTGATATACTGGCTGCCCTGTGCGGGAGTATAGAATCTGTTTACCAGATATACCGACCAGTAACCTGTACTCTCATAATCCTTGGAGGTGGTAGGCTCCTGCCAGCCGAAGCGGCCGTTGTATCGTACGGTAGCCTTGCCGTCGGTCTCGGAACCGTTCTTGGTCGTTACGAGGATCACACCGAATGCGGCGCGCGCACCGTAGACGGCGGCTGCCGAAGCATCCTTGATGACGGAGATGGACTGAACGTCGTTGGGGTTCACATTGTCGATTTCGCCGATGGAGCCG
>URNY01000095.1 GCA_900549375.1 uncultured Bacteroidales bacterium
CGGATCTCTTTGCGATAAGAATATATCGAAAGATGATCTTTCCACTCTTCAGGAAAATCTTGTAAAAAGTCATTCCTGCAGCGTGGGTACGCCGATTGATCCGGTAATCATCCGGCTTATGCTTCTTTTGAAAGCTCATGCGCTGACTATGGGATACAGCGGGGTGCAGGTTTCCACTGTGGAACGTATTCTCGATTTCTACAACAATGATGTTCTGCCGGTGGTGTTCGACCGCGGCTCGCTCGGAGCGTCGGGAGACCTCGCACCTCTTGCCAACCTTTTCCTTCCGCTCATCGGAGAAGGAGAAGTCTGGTATAAAGGTAAACGCATTCGAAGCAAAGAGGCTTTGAATATCTTCGGATGGAAACCTATAAAACTCAAATCCAAAGAGGGCCTCGCCCTGCTCAACGGTACCCAGTTCATGAGCGCCAACGGCATCAAGGCCCTTATCGACGGATGGCATCTCGTGAATTGCTTTGACATGTTCGGAGCAATGTCGCTCGAAGCGTTCGACGGACGCATCGAGCCCTTCTTCGACTGCATCCAGCAGGTGCGTCCTCATCCCGGACAGATCGAGACGGCACGTGTATTCCGCAAACTCCTCGAAGGAAGCGAAATCATAAAACGCGAGAAAAAACATGTGCAGGATCCCTATTCATTCAGATGCATTCCTCAGGTTCACGGAGCCGTTAAGGATGCAATGAACCATGTCACGTCTATCCTGCATACCGAAATTAATTCTGTCACCGACAATCCTACGGTATTCCCGGAAGAAGATCTTGTTGTATCAGGAGGCAATTTCCATGGAGAACCGTTAGCGCTGGCTTTCGACTACATGGGAGTGGCCCTTCATGAACTCGGCAACATCTCCGAGCGGCGCGTTGCCCAACTGATTCTCGGCAACAGGGGGCTTCCGGAGTTCCTCGTGGCCCATCCGGGACTCAATTCAGGATTCATGATTCCGCAATACGCGGCGGCTTCGATGGTTAGCCAGAACAAGATGTACGCATGGCCTGCATCTTGCGACTCAATCGTAAGTTCAAACGGACAGGAAGATCTTGTCTCAATGGGGGCAAATGCCGCTACTAAACTTCATAAGATAATTGCCAATCTCAAATATATTGCGGCTATCGAACTTATGAATGCGGCCCAGGGTCTTGATTTCCGCCGCCCGCTGAAGTCGTCGCCGGCCATTGAAAACGTGTTCACCGAATTCAGAAAGAAGGTACCGTTTGTAGATGAAGATGTGGTAATGGCCGATTATATTGCCGCAACGATGGATTTCCTCGACAGCTTCAACATTGTTATCGAAAAAGAATAAGGATTATAACGATATGGATAAATTTCCGCTTAAAGACCTTGAGGCGAGGCACTCTGTAAGATCGTTTGCAAGCCAGCCTCTCAGCGAAGAAATACGCAACACTCTAAACGCGGAAACTACATTTGTCAACACTCACGAAGCCGGACTTAATTTCCAGCTTGTATTCGATTCCGATGATCCTTTCCGGGGATTCGGAAGAAGTTATGGTCTATTCCGTGACGCACGCAATTATCTGGCGTGCGTCACGGATCCCTCTTTCCCATATACTTCTGAAAGAGCCGGCTATTTTGCCCAGAAGTTTGTGATGAATGCCCTGGCCCGCGGGCTCGGATCTTGCTTCGTCGGAGCCACATATTCCCGAAAACATATGGACGTGGAGCTGAGAGTGTATGAAGATGTACCTTTTATCGTATGTTTCGGGTATCCGGAGGAATCGGCCACCGGATTTATTGCAAAACTTTCGGCAAGGATGATGCACACGCATCATAGAACCCCACGCGAGTTTTTTGATGGCGATGATGAGGCTTATTCTCGCGGATTGGATTTATATCCATGGCTTCCTGTTGCTTTGAAAGCTCTTGCCTGTGCCCCTTCGGCAAGAAACAGACAGCCCGTGAGAATCAGCATCGACAATGAAGGGGTGCTGACCGCACGGACTATAAGTCACGATACTTTCAGTGACGTGGACCTCGGTATCGGAAAATTCAATTTTGCATCGGTTACTCCGGGCGACTGGGAATGGGGGCAGGGAGGTCGGTTCTGGCCTCAAGTCTGACCACATTCTCCACATGATGAGTGTGGGGGAACATGTCGACGGGCTGAATGTCCGTGACACGGTAATCGCTGTCGAGCAAGGCCAGATCGCGCGCCTGCGTCGACGGATTGCAACTCACATAGACTATCACGCGGGGATGAGACCGCTTTATCACCTTTATAACATCCTCATGCATTCCGGCTCTCGGAGGGTCTATAATCATAATCTCCGGAGCACCATGCTGTTTGATAAAGTCATCCGTTAGGATATCTTTCATATCGCCGGCATAAAAGAGAGTGTTGCCGATTCCGTTTACTCTCGAATTCAGCTTTGCATCCTTAATAGCTTCTTCCACATACTCGATTCCTACGACTTGTCGGGCATTCCTTGCCACAAAATTGGCAATCGTGCCCGTTCCGGTGTAAAGGTCGTAAACCAAAGGAGCTTCACCGTCGGCTTTCATTTTATCAAGTCCGGCGAACCGACGTGCCACTTTATATAGCTCATATGCCTGTCCGGAATTAGTCTGGTAAAAGGATTTCGCATTCACCCGGAAGCGAAGTCCCTCCATCTCTTCCTCAATATAATCAGGACCTTTGAAGGATATGACCTCCTGATCGGAGATTGTGTCGTTGAGCTTGCGGTTTACGACATAGAGAAGTGAGGTTATCTCGGGGAATGCCTCGCTGATGGTTTGCAGCAACCCTTTGATTTCTTTCTTGTCGTCTTCGCCGAAAACGACGCATACCATCACCTCACCGATAGATGAGATACGTATCATCAGCGTGCGCAATAATCCTCGGTTTTCGCGCAGATTGTAGAAAGAGAGTCCACGCTTCTCGGCTTCTTCGAAAATAAAGTTTCTGATTCTATTGCCGAGATTGTCCTGCAGATGGCATTGGTCAATATGATATACTTTGTCGAAAGCGCCGGGTATATGGAAGCCGAGTGCGTTTCCGCTGTCGTTGAATTCCTTGCCGGATTTCACCTCTTCCCATGTGCGCCATTTTTTGTCGGAAAAGGTATATTCCATCTTGTTGCGGTATTCCCATACATGTTTGGAGCCAAGCACGGGGCGCACTTCCGGTATCTCGACTTTTGCAATGCGCGTCATGGCATCTTCCACCTGTTTTCGCTTGAATTCGAGTTGAGATGCATAGGGGAGATGCTGCCATTTGCAACCTCCGCATATCATGAAATGCTTGCATCTGGGCTCGATACGCAACGGTGAAGGCGACTTAAGGCGCTCGATATGACCCTCGGCATAATTCCGTTTCCTTTTGTCTATCTTAATATCTGCAATATCCCCCGGAGCGCCGAAAGGGATAAATACCACCGAGGACGTCTCGTCGTTTACGCTCATTCTGACTCGGGCGAGAGCTTTCCCCTCAGCTGCGACAGCCGTTATCTCCACATCCTCAAGAAGAGGAAGTTCTTTCTTTTTTCTTGCCATAAATTATGAATCAGGAAGTGTCGACGGTGACAATATTCGGCATCAAAAATACAATGCCGGCTTAGCAACAGTCCAACTTCCCATAAGTTACGTTTCTTAATAATTATTTTTTCATTGCAAAAATACTAAAAATTAACAACAAATTATTATATTTGCAGTTGCTATAAAAGAGGCCGATGACTAACATCGCCTAAATTCCAACGATTGCATAGCGCACGTTATTGATTCTAATACAGAAAACATATAATACTAAGTCATAATTAACATTTGAACCTGTATGGCAAAAAAAGTCTATACGTTCGGCGACGGTAAGGCCGAAGGTAACGCGTCAATGAGAAATCTTCTTGGCGGCAAGGGAGCGAACCTTGCAGAAATGAATCTATTGGGAATGCCCGTACCTCCGGGATTCACCATCACAACAGAAGTCTGCACTGAATACACTCAATATGGTCGGGACAAAGTTGTGGCCGACATCAAGGCTGATGTAGAAAAAGCTATCGAGCATGTAGAGAAACTTACAGGCAACAAATTCAACGATTCTTCAAATCCTCTGCTGGTATCCGTACGTTCCGGAGCCCGCGCTTCGATGCCCGGTATGATGGACACCGTGCTGAACCTCGGTATGAACGACGCCACAGTAAATACAATGGCTGAAAAGAGCGGTAATCCTCGTTTCGCATGGGACAGCTACCGCCGTTTCGTTCAGATGTACGGCGATGTCGTTCTCGGTATGAAACCGAAGAGCAAGACAGACATCGATCCTTTCGAGGCAATCATGGACAAAGTGAAAGAGGAGAAGGGTGTGAAGTTCGACAATGAACTCGATGTCGAGGATCTCAAGGAGCTCGTAAAACGCTTCAAGGCTGCCGTGAAGGAATATACCGGCAAAGACTTTCCCGAATCCGCATGGGAACAGCTCTGGGGCGGTATCTGCGCCGTATTCGACAGCTGGATGAACGAGCGCGCCATCATCTATCGCCGCATGAACCAGATTCCCGAAGAGTGGGGAACAGCCGTTAACGTTCAGGCTATGGTTTATGGTAACATGGGTAATAATTCCGCTACCGGCGTAGCTTTCAGCCGCGATGCAGCTACCGGCGAGAATATCTTCAACGGCGAATACCTTATCAACGCTCAGGGCGAGGACGTCGTAGCAGGTGTCCGCACTCCTCAGCAGATCACTGTAGAGGGATCGCGCCGCTGGGCAGCTCTTCAGGGCATTTCCGAAGAGGAGCGCCGCGAAAAATATCCTTCGCTCGAGGAATCTATGCCGACCTGTGCAGCAGATCTTATCGCAATCGCCAATCGTCTTGAAGACTATTACAAAGACATGCAGGATATGGAGTTCACGATCCAGGACGGCAAACTCTGGATGCTCCAGACTCGTAACGGCAAGCGCACCGGCGCCGCTATGGTGAAAATCGCCATGGATCTTCTCCGCGCAGGTGAGATCGATGAAAAGACAGCGCTCCTGCGAATCGAGCCTCAGAAACTTGACGAACTTCTCCACCCGGTATTCGACAAAGACGCCCTCAAACGCGCCAAAGTCGTTGCCAAAGGTCTTCCCGCATCTCCCGGTGCAGCCACAGGCCAGATAGTATTTCAGGCAGACGACGCCGAGGAATGGGCCGAGAAGAAAAAGAAAGTGATTCTCATCCGTATCGAAACTTCTCCCGAAGACCTTCGCGGTATGGCAGTAGCTCAGGGTATTCTTACAATGCGCGGAGGTATGACATCCCACGCAGCCGTGGTTGCCCGCGGTATGGGTAAATGCTGCGTATCCGGAGCAGGCGAGATTCTCGTAGACTATAAGGCAAAGACAGTCGAGATGGGTGGCAAAGTCTACCATGAAGGCGACTGGATTTCTCTGAACGGATCAACAGGTGATGTGTACGACGGTCAGGTTCCGACCACAGAGCCCGAGCTCGACGGCGACTTCGGAGCAATCATGAACCTCTCCGACAAATACGCAAAGACACTCGTGCGCACCAATGCCGATTCTCCGCGCGATGCCAAGCAGGCACGCCGCTTCGGAGCACAGGGTATCGGTCTCTGCCGCACAGAGCACATGTTCTTCGAAGGCGACCGTATCAAGGCTGTCCGTGAAATGATTCTTGCATCCGATCTCGAAGGTCGTCGCACAGCACTCGCCAAACTTCTGCCAATGCAGCGTGGCGACTTCGAAGGCATCTTCGAAGCTATGGACGGCTTCGGCGTTACTGTCCGTCTGCTCGACCCGCCGTTGCATGAGTTTGTTCCTCATCAGACCGCAACTCAGAAAGAACTTGCGGAAGAGATGGGTCTCACCCTTGAGGAAGTAAAGGCAAAAGTTGACTCCCTCGAAGAGTTCAACCCGATGCTCGGCCACCGCGGATGCCGTCTCGGAATCACATATCCCGAGATCACAGAAATGCAGACCCGCGCCATCATTGAAGCCGCACTCGCTTGCAAAGCCCGTGGTATCAAAGTTATGCCCGAGATCATGGTTCCTCTCGTAGGCTCCATCAAAGAGCTCCAGAATCAGGCCAACGTGATCAACACCACCGCAGCAAAGGTATTCGAAGAGAAAGGTGACTCCGTAATCTACAAAGTCGGTACGATGATCGAGGTGCCTCGCGCCGCCCTCACCGCCAATGAAATTGCTGAAGTTGCAGAATTCTTCTCATTCGGAACGAACGACCTCACGCAGATGACCTTCGGCTTCTCGCGTGACGACGCACCCAAATTCCTGAAATTCTACAAAGACCACGGCATCATCAAGGTAGATCCCTTCGAGGTACTCGATCAGGTAGGTGTTGGTCAGCTTGTAAGAATGGGTGTAGAGAAAGGCCGTGCAACCCGTCCCGACCTCAAAGTCGGCATCTGCGGCGAGCACGGTGGCGAGCCAAGTTCCGTGAAGTTCTGCGCCCGTCTCGGCATGAACTACGTCTCCTGCTCGCCCTTCCGCGTGCCCATCGCTCGCGTCGCCGCGGCGCAGGCTGCCATCGAAGAGTAATTTTGACATTGTGATAGGAATATAGAGACGTCTATCGCATACTAATATTTAAAGGCGCTTGTACGTCAAAAACGTACAAGCGCCTTGTTCTATATTATTATGAAAGAAAAGATAGATAAACACACCGGCGAGAAATGGATTCAACTTTCCGATGAGGAAATCAGATTTGGTTTTCTTGCTCAATGTATTGAAGCTCTTGCTGAAAACGAGGGCTGCAATTACGTTGATATGTTGATACGTTTGGAAGGAGTCAATATGACCGAAGGATATATTCTTGCACACTATGATGTGTTGCACACAGAAAGTATGAAGAATATTATTTTAGAATTAAGTGATTTACTTAATAAACGTGAATCGGAAAAATGCATTTACCATGTATGAAGTTTTAACTGTTTATCACGGTGGTACTGAAATTATAAACAATCTTCAAGTCAATGTTGGAAGGCCAAATCTTGATTTTGGTCCCGGCTTTTATGTAACTGATATTTATGCTCAGGCAAAGGACTGGGCAGAAAAGATTGCAGATATAAGAGAAGACACTCCAATCCTTAATATTTACCATCTTAAGCAACAGGATATACTATCTAATTGTCAGTCTCTTATATTTAAAGAATACGATAAAGAATGGCTCGAATTTGTAACACAAAGCCGGCTTGGAGCAAAACCTTGGGGAGGTTTTGATTACATCGAAGGAGGTGTAGCTGATGATCGTGTAGTAAATACAATCCGACTTTACATGGGTGGATATATCTCAGCTGAGGACGCGCTAAATAGACTAAAGTATTTCAAACCGACAAATCAGATTTGCCTTCTTAATCAAGAATTAACTGACCAATATCTTACTTTTGTTGAATCTCGATCGTTGAAGAATTATGAGTGAAAAAGATAAAACATTACATCAGATTCTGACATCTACTCAGACAGGGACTATTGTTTGTCGATTAGCCAAAGAACTCGGTATCCCTGCATATGAAGCCTTCCGCAGATTCTTTACAAGCAAAACTTACGCTAAATTCCGTACACCGGGCTCCATAATGAGTATGCTTGGCGATCCTTCCATAGTCTATGAATTCCTTAACGAATAAGAATATATCAGAGGCTGAACTAAATTCTTACCGGTTTAATTCCGGGAAAGAACCCACTGATGAAATGCTTGTCCAGATAATGCGAGGTAACTTTGGTGTCGCAAATCAATCTTCAAAACCTATGAAAAGATTTGTAACATATATTTGCGTGCTTATGGCTTGTTTAGTTTGCTGCGCAAAAGAAATAACAATAAGCCCACAGTTTTCCGTCGGAGATACCTTGAAATACAGAACTACGGCTAAAGTGATAATGTATCACGGAAGTGATTCATTAGTCACTGTTACCAAACTTCTGCCTACAATATTTGTAGAAGCTAAGAACAACAAAGGATTTTTGTTGCGTACAATTAACAAGTTAGAAGCATTTGAAATTGAATGTACTGACCCCGAATCAAAAGGTCTGCTTCCCGATAGGACAGAAGAATTAAACGATTTCGTAGCATCACGTATATTGCAAATTCAGTTGGATACAGATTGCCGACCTGACACGATTCTGAATATGGAAGAAGTGAAGGAGTCGGTTCTTAACGCTTACGTAAAGATGCTTGAGCGAGAATTAGGTACGGAAATAGATGTTAACGAGGCTCCTTTTGTCATTGGCGCAGTCAGTGATATTTGCAATCAAAAGCATCTTATCGAGGAGCAATTTGGTAATATTCCTTATTTTAATTTTATTGGGATACCGCTAAAATCCGGGAAGATACCGGCATCAATGGTGCTGACAGACAAACTTCAAACAATGTGCCATGGGCTTAAGGATTTGAAAATGGATGTTGCAGAAGGTAGTTGCGATATGGAGTGCAGTACAGATGAAACAGATGGATTCTATTCAATAAAGGTTAAAGGGAAGAAAGGGAATACAGAAGTAGTCGGACAATTTTTATTTGCCGATGGTATAATAGCACATGGATTTTTAAATGTAAGGGCGGAAGACGAAACCGGAAAAATCACAAGTATATTTAATATTGAACCTGCCGATTAAAGTGTATTGTTGATTCCTGTGAAGAACTCGAAGTTGTAATCTAGTGGCACTCGGCGACATCTTCGTAGAAGGGGATGCCGAGAAGAAATCCTAAAGCAATCCAGACTGGCAAGCTACTGGTCAAATGTCGAACGGCTGAAGTCGTAGCCTCCGACGTAGCCTTTGAGTGAGATGTGATGTGCGGTCTTGGACATCTCACAACTAACTTTGCCTCGAAGTTACCGATATAATTAGAGTGGCTAAAAACACTAATTTCAGCGGAATTGATTAACTTTGCAGACATCATGAATTGCCTTACAGTCATACTGAAACCCGGATTTCATTTTAATGCCCTCGTAGAAATTGAGAGATTTCTAAAGAGGACATTGCCACAGTATGAGTATGAGAATGATGGACTATACATTGATGTTAAACCGTTAGGTGTAAGCATCAATGAACCTTATTTTCAAGTTGACTATGAAAATAAGTTATTTCTGTGTATATCATTTTTCATTAGAGATTCTTGGCTCTATGACGAAAAAGCGTACCGACGAATACGCGATACAGTAGCAGAGATAGCAAAGGTCATAAAAACTGATGAGTGGTGGTATTCATCTGAGATACAAGGGGATCAATACGATGATTTATCTCCTGATCAGATAGCTGAATTAATTGAGGTCGGAGAACATGTTTTGGAATACGAAGATTCCAAGAATGGTTTCTCCTCAGATAGTATCTGGTTCGTACACGACAAATAAATAGATGTTGTACGTCTTGCCGTTGTATCGTCGCGCAACGATAACAGTAGCGTTCGCTCCGATAAGTTGCGTGAGGCCATGAACTTGTTAAAACAAACTTTTACCTCAGCCATCTTGTTTTAATTATATGCAAGACGTTTTAATATTTGGAGGTATCGGGATAAATATCTTAGGCGCGTTATTCTTAATGGCCTACTCGATGAAATATGCATATGCTTTTCATAAATCGAAGAATGATCCTATCCATACAGAGGCTATGAAGCCGAAGTGGGCAAAAAAAAGAACGATTGGATTTGGTTTAATGACTTTCGGACTTATAATAGCTATTCTCGGTTGCGTTATCTGAGGGGAAAAGCCAAAGATAGATATTATGAGACATTCCCGGGCATTTAGCATCAAGAGAAAATAATGGAGATTGTCGGGGCATAGAAAAAAGTGCTTTAACGGTACTGCGGAAGCACTACAAAGCACTCTATGGGAGGAAAGACGGGAATCGTATTAACGATTCATCATAATCTTCTGGAGATCTATGCTGATATGCTTGCCATTTACCGTAAATGAAAGGGTGCAATCATCAAAAATGGTGAGTTTCTTAAATTCCAGTATGCTAAAATGCTTTCTTCATCGTTATTTAAAATTTTTATTTTCTATTATAGATGCGGGAAAGACCTGTATTAGAAAGGTCGTGCCGGCTCATGCAAGGACGCTCTCAATGAGTTAACTCTTCGATAATGGCAACAGCCTCTGCTTGAGTCTCCTCGGAAGCACCTACTTTGGCAAAACGGACTATACCGTTTTTGTCAACAACTATAGTAAGGGGAAAGCCTTCTTGTCGGACGAGAGCCACTAAATTCGTTGCTTCCTGAAGATGCGTCCATGTAAATTTATGTTGCGTTATGACGGGAAGTATTTCCTCCCGATTATGGCGAGAAGCTGAAAGAAAAACTACATCGGGGAATCGTTCCTTCCATTCGGAGAGTATCGGCATTTCACGTCTGCATGGTCCACACTCCGTTTGCCAGAGATTGATAACAAAGATTTTACCCTTTAGCTTCTCATTGTTCCATACATTGCCGTCAATATCGGAATATTCAAACTTAACCAACGGTTCTCCGACTTTGGCTCCTATCCCTTTATACTCACCACCAGTCTGAGGCTTGCGGCCGTTATAGTCACGGATCAGCTTTTCGGCATACTTGACACGTCCTGCCGGAATGGCCTTCGCCTTAGTTGCATCATCCAGCGTGTACCCTTTGGGTAAATATACTCCGAAAACCGTTTTGCCATCAGGTGCATTGAGAATCACCATTGAAGAGCCACCGGGAAGTATTGATTCCGTAGGAACCGATTTATCAAAGAATAAGCCATCAACAATTACGGCTGGTTCTACGAAACTGTCGTTTGGCGTTTGTGAATAGATGCTCAGACCCCCGACAAATGAAAGAAATATAGCAATAATGTATTTCATGCTCGCGGATTCTCTTAATATATTATCACTTTATGTGCTGAATTGCCTCGACGTACGATATACAGGCCGGGGGTTAACGTATTGGCACGGGTACCGTCAATCCGGTAATA
>URNY01000096.1 GCA_900549375.1 uncultured Bacteroidales bacterium
AATTATTATCAATAAATGATTCAATTTTGAGAAGAATTCCGGATTTCAGATATCCGTTTCTTCTATATTTTAACATTTCAGGTAATGCCTGCATTTGAGAAATTACCTTCTGTCTCGCATCCTTGGGCGTCTTTTGCCCCTTGCTTCCAGTCACATACCTCGGTATGCTCCTTTCAGCAAGTGGTAAAATCCGCTCCAAGCTTGCGACCCCTACGACCCCGAAATTTTAAGGAACAGAGTCTAATTTGCTTGTGGTTTTCACACCGCCGGTTTGTTCTCTTTCTCGAAAGGTGCGAGAGCTTCGAGGAAACGGGCTGTCTTGGCGGCTATATCTTTGGCGAAAGCGATTGCCCCGCTTACGGCTACGCCGTTTACCCCGGCTTCCATAAGCACGGCCACATCATCGAGGCGTATGCCTCCGACGGCCACTCTCGGTATCTCGATCTGTTTGGCCTCCATTTCCGCGCAAATATACTGTATCCCTTCAATGCCCAGAACGGGTGCGAGATTCTTTTTGGTCTCGGTATGGCGGAAGGGCCCGATGCCGATGTAATCTATATCGAGCGAGCGGACAGCTATGATATCATCGATAGTGTTTGCCGTCACACCGATCACGGCTGCCGGGCCGAGCATGAGTCTTGCCTTGGAGGGGAGCATGTCGGTCTTGCCGAGATGCACGCCGCCGACATTGAGCCGCTTGGCGAGTTCCACGCGGTCGTTCATAATCAGAAACGCTTCCTTCTCGAGGCAAAGGGGTTTGATTTTCTCGATAACCTCAGCTATCTCATCATCTGTGGCGTCCTTCATGCGGACCTGAATCCAGCGGCAACCGCCGGCGATTGCCTCTTTCACCTGCGTATCGACGGGCACCGGGCAATCAGTATTGGTTATATACTGCAGCATATCAATTATTTTTTTTCAGGAGTGAGATAAACCTGTCGATATCTTCCCAGACGGCTCCGAGCATGGCGCAACCGGCAAATCCGGCGCGTTTGAGTTCGGGAATGTCGGAAGGATTGACACCTCCTAAAGCTATAACGTTTTTTCCCTCTATTTTTCCTGTCAGACTTTCCGGTTTGAAAGCATGCCGATAGCCGGGCTTCGAAATTGAGTCGTAAACAGGGGAGAGAGTCACATAAGCCATGCCTTTGCATAAGTCGATTTCATCGAGCGAATGGCAAGACTTCGACACCAAGGCGGCAGTGGCCGGAGCCTCGGGGCATCTTGAATTTACATGCGCCCCGCCGAGATTGAAATCGTTGAGCAGTTCGAAGTGGCCGTGGAGTTTCAAACGTCGTCGCAAGCGGTAGGGAATCTCCTCGATAAGGTCTCTGACCTCGCGGAGTGAGCTGTCCGGCTTGCGGATATGCACGAAATCCACTCCGTTGTCGAGAAGGCGGGTGATTTTCCCGGCTTCATCGTTAATGAGTTTTGACTTTGTGATAGCTATTATAATGAAATTCGACATATCATAAGCTGGATTGTATCCGGAATTGTTTCAGCCACCGAAAGCGGCGCTTATGAGCATGATGGTGTCGCCATCGGAGATATTGACGAGCGGCCATTTGTCGCGCTTCACAATCTTGTTGTTGAGCGCCACGGCCGTCCTTTCTGTCTTGACACCGCGGATTTCAAGAAATTCCTTGAGCGTCAGATATTCTTCGGAAAGATCAACCGGCTGGTTGTTAACGGTTATTCTCATTTCTATACTATATATTCAAACAATGAAGTTATTTCAGGCGAAGAAATCGAGCGGGCCGGGGCCTACGGTTATCTCGAGATCCATCGCGCCGATGATTGCATCGGTCACGAATCGTTTGGCATTGCGGACCGCTTCATCGAGCGGTTGACCGGCCGCAAGGCCGCATGCTATTGCCGATGAGAGAGTGCAGCCTGTCCCGTGGGTGTTTCGCGTGGCGAAACGCTCCGATTCGAAAACAGTGAGCTTTGAACCGTCGAAGAGGAAGTCGGATGCTTTCCCGGAATCCGAATGGCCTCCCTTCAGGAGCACGGCTTTGGAGCCGGTGGTTGCGAGAAGACTTCTGCACACTTCCTCAGGGTTTTCATCGGCGATGTCCCTTCCCAGGAATCGTGAAGCTTCGGGGATATTCGGCGTGAAGACCGTGGCAAGCGGGAGGAGAGAGCGGCGGAATTCCTCCACGGTGTCTTCACCCGGAGCGACAAGCGAGCCTCCGTTGGTGGCCACCATCACCGGATCGACCACAATATTACAGACATCGTATTCTTTCAGCTTCTCGGCCACTGTCGAAATCACCGATGGAGATGGAAGCATACCGGTTTTCACCGCATCAGGTTTCATTACCTCATATATGGCATCGATCTGGCTGCGGAGCATTTTGTCGGAGACCGTCTCGACTCCGAACACGGCTTTCGAATTCTGCGAAGTCACGCCGGTGATGACTGTCGCCGCATACACACCGAAGCGGCAACAGGTCTTTAAGTCTGCCTGAATGCCGGCACCTCCGGTGTTGTCGGAGCCTGCGATACTCAATACTATCGGTGTTCTGCGCATAATTCGGTTTAATTTTTAGGATCCTGATCTTCCGCAGGGAGTGCCGAAGCAATCGCACTGCGGCATTGTCCCATAAGGACTTTGGTGTTGAAGCCCCTTTCGCCCGGATATATCGGCTCGTGGATAGTGATGCGGATTTTGGAGGGGGTCATGTTGTAGGTGGTGCGGGGCATCGCGTGGAAACTGCCGTCGATCGTGACCGGCACTACCGGGAGGCGGAACTCTGCGGCGAGCATGAAGGCGCCTCGTTTGAAAGGAATCATCCGGCCGTCCCAACTGCGGCTCCCCTCGGGGAATATCATGAGCGACATACCATGGCGCAAAGTCTTTTCGGCATCGGCGATTGTCTCTTTGATACCGGCGACACTTGAATCGTCGACGAAAATCTGGCCGGCGCATTTGCAAGCCCAACCTACGAGAAAGATCTTCTCAAGTTCTTTCTTCATCAGCCATTTGAAGTTATGGTTCAGGTAGCCGTAGATGCTCCAGATGTCGTAAGCTCCCTGATGGTTGGCCACAAACACGTAAGAGGTTTTTCTATCGATATTTTCGCGTCCGGAAACCTTTACCCTCATCAGGAAGATGATGCAAGTGAATCTCGCCCAGATGTGAGGCGGCCAATAGCCCCAGAAATCGGAATTTCCAAGCATCGACCCCGCGGCCGTGATGATGGCTGTCAGAATAGTGGCGACCAAAAAGATAGGGCCTGCTATAAACCATTGATAGATGAAATAGAGTATGCGGACAATTATATTCATATTAACAAAATTACAAAATTATCCGCACAACGGGGCAAGATTTTGGAAAAATCATCGGTTTCATATCCCTAAAACAGAAAAGAGATGCAACTTCCCAGGGAAATGCATCTCTTTTAGATTTGGTATGCAGGGGATATTATTCCGCGGGCTCTTCAACCTCGGTTTCGGGGGCGATGAGCTTATATCCTTTGCCGTGGATGTTTATGATCTCGATAGAGGGATCGTCTTTGAGCAGTTTGCGAAGCTTCGTGATATAGACATCCATACTTCGGGCATTGAAATAGTTATCGTCGATCCAGATCGATTTGAGGGCGAAGTTGCGTTCCAGAATCTCATTGACGTGGGAGCAGAGCAATGCGAGAAGCTCCGATTCCTTGGTGGTGAGCTTCTGGGTTTTATCGTCGGCGATAAGAACCTGTTTCTGCGTGTCGAAGGTATATTTGCCGATCTTGTAGAGAGTAATCTCTTTGTCGCGTTTCCCTTTGACGCGGCGGAGAATAGCGCCGATGCGGAACACGAGTTCCTCCATGGAGAAAGGTTTGGTGATATAATCGTCTGCTCCGATCTTGAAACCTTCGAGCACATCTTCCTTGAGAGCCTTGGCCGTGAGGAAAATAATCGGCACGTCACCGTTGACGTTTCTTATTTCCTGCGCCAGCGTGAAACCGTCTTTCTTAGGCATCATCACATCGAGCACACAGAGATCATATTTCCCTTTCAGAAACGCCTTGTAGCCTTTTTCTCCATCAGAGCAAAGGTCGGCATTAAACCCTTTCGCCTGAAGAAACTCCCTAAGAAGCATTCCCAGGTTCTCGTCGTCCTCGCAGAGGAGTATTTTTAATTTATCTTCCATCTTATAATTGTTTTATTATATTTTCACATTCTATTTACTTCTATAACAAACTCGGGAGCAAAATTCCGCATGATTTTTTAACAATTTCTTTTAACAATTCATTCAGAAACCGCGTCAGAGACGAGGGGCAGGTTGATTATGAACTCCGATCCCTTGCCGAAATCGCTTTCGGCGGTGATTGTTCCTCCGAACATCGTTATCATTTTTCTCACGTATGCGAGTCCGAGACCGAATCCCTTCACGTCGTGAAGATTGCCTGTGGATACGCGATAGAATTTCTCGAATATCCGCTTGAGATCATCTTTCTTGATTCCGATTCCGTTGTCTTTGACGCGGATCTCCAGTCGCTTGCCGGGTAGGTCGGTCGTGGTTATCTCAAGCATAGGTTCACGTTCTTCGTCCATATATTTCACGGCATTGTCGAGGAGATTGAAGATAACGTTTGTGAACTGCATCTCGTCGACACGTACTTCCGCATTTCCGGCATTGAGCATCGTGGTGAGCTTGCCGCCATATTTTTCAACCTTTATCTTAAAGGTATTGACCACATTGGCGATTACATTGTTGGCATCGACAACGGTGAATTTTAATGCGCTTCCCGTATTGTCGAACACCGACATCTGAAGCACCTTCTCCACCTGAAAGCGCAGACGCTTCGACTCTTCGGTTATCACTTCCGAGAGGTGTTCGAGCGATGCCGGCGATTTGCGTATGGACGGGTCCGAGAGCATCTGACCCGCAAGCGATATTGTTGATATCGGAGTCTTCAGCTCATGCGTCATGTTGTTGATGAAGTCGGTCTTCATCTCGGTCAGTTTCTTCTGGCGGAATGCGAGGATGATGGTATAAAGGAATATGATGAGAAGAGTGATTGTCAGGGCGAGCGTCGGTATGATGAACCTGACGGAGGAGAAGATATATGAACTCTTTGTAGGGAATTCCACTTTGAGAGTATAATAAGTGTCGGAGTTGGAGAAGAGGGGAATGCTGTAGATATTCTTCTTCGAGTTGGGTATATAGCCGTCGGTGGAATAAATCATGTTTCCGCGGACATTATAAACGGCGAAAACAAAGGGCACATTTACTCCGTTGTTGGAGAGCTCCGTGCGGAGGCAATTCTTGATAACAGTAGAGTCGGCCCTTTCCATCACCGGGCGCGACCCCGAATCCCTGAGAATAGAAAGAATCACCTCCGTGAGCAAACCTTTCTGATAGAGATACTGGCTTCGAATCACCTCCTGCATGTTGCGGTATCTTTCGCCCACATTCTGCGTGGCGGAGGGGAAGGTGAGACGCGAGGGATCGGTTTTTGATTTGTCCACTTTCGAGGAGAGGGTATAGTTGGTGACCGTCCCGTCGGGATTCTCCACCGAATATTTCAGGTCTTTGTCGTATTCGGACTTCCCTGAGGTATAGTCATCGTAGAAGCTCGACTCTATAATATTAATGTCCTGTTCAAGAAAATGCAGGGTTTCCTCGCGCTCAAGAAATTCGGAAGTTGCATAGAGCGAACGCATCACGCCTTCGGAGAATTGCTCGTCGCGCATCTTCACCATATTCTCGAGATACATTATCTGGAAATACAACAGGGCTCCGAATGTAATTGCCATCACACCGGTAAGCAGCCATATCAGGGATTTCTTCATTTTATACAGTCGGTTTTGTGGTCGCTCCTTATGATATTAACAAAAAATAACATTCAGAGTTCGTATCCGGAAGAAGCTTTGAGTATCCGTATACGAGAATCATCCGCAAATTTAACATTTAAATGCAAATTTAACATTTAAATGTGAAAAATTTCAATCAAATCAATTAAATTATGCTAAAAATTTACAGAAAAGTGAGTGGATTATAAGTAAAATCCTTCATAGGGTATTAACTTTGTAGTCGAAACTGAAAATCCTATAAAAAACATCATAACATAACATCAGATTAGAAACGATGAAAAAGATATATCTTCTGATTCTTCCCGTGCTTTCGCTGCTTGCATCAGCATGCGGGAAAGATGAACCTGTGTCGCCCCCGGTGGATAAAGTGGTGCAGATGACGCTTGTCTATTGTGTGAACAACAACAATCTGTCGGCCGATCTCGAGAATAACCAGACTCAGATGCTTAATGCGTTTAAGGATATTGATCTTAAAAACTACGCATTTTTGATTTATAAACATACGCCGACAGGTCCGGTGCTTTATCACGCCGACAAATTAGGCGACGGCAATCCGGTGCTGACAGTTGTCAAAAGATATGACACGAGCCGGAAGTCAATTGATCCGGTCCGCATAGCTGAAGTGATGACCGACGCCGTAAGCCTTTTTCCCAATGTGCAGTCGAATCTCTTCCTATGGGGTCATGCCCTCGGCTGGGTGAACCCGAATAAATATCCGGCCCGCGTCACATCAGCATTCGAAGTGCATAAAGATCAGAATTATGCTTTCGGTGGCGAATATGATGAGGGGAAAAAGATGGAATATTGCGATCTCGACCGACTCGCAGCGGCCATTCCGGACCATACATTCGATACGATATGGTTCGACTGCTGCTATATGGGTTCGATTGAGGTGGCATACCAGTTCCGCAACAAATGCAATTATTATATAGGATACCCTACGGAAATACTCGCAGAGGGTCTCCCGTATAATCTTGTGCTTCCCTGCATGATGCGTCAGAAACCTGACAGACACGGCGCTGTCCGGTCGCTTTTCGAATATTACAATGCGAAAGGTGACCCCGTTACGGTTACATTGCTGAAGATGGACGGAATGGGCGCACTGGCGGAGGCTACGCGTAAAATCTATCATGGCGACGGCTTCCGGCCGGATGAGTCAACATTGCAGAATTATGCCCGCAGTATGTCCATAAGATATTATGATTTCGGGCAGTTCGTGCGAAAGGTGGCCGAAAGTTCAACAACCGACGGAGCGAGACTCCGCAACGAGTTTAATGCGGCTTACTCATCATTGGTGCTCTATACGGCCGCTTCGGCACGCGATTTCTCCGGCAAGCCGATAGATGCTGCGAATTATTCGGGATTGAGCACATATTATTTCGAGAATCTCAAAACGGCGCGCGACGACTATTACAGAAGTCTCGACTGGTATAAGGCCGTATGGGCGAACTGATAATAATATCTATATAACACAAATAAATATAACCCATATAAATCAAAATGATTCAGACAACAGACGTGCCGGGCATACCTATGCCCGAAGGAATTCCGAACGGTGCAGAAGCATTGAAGGAATTCAAGGGTCTAAGCATCGACGAGACGATTGAGAAAATCGCCAACGGACTTGTGTCGTTCGGGTTCAAGGCGCTGATCGCTATATTGGTGTTTTATGTGGGAAGGTTCATAATCCGCAAGATTTATAAAACCACTCTTACGATTATGACGAGGCGCAAGATGGATCCCTCGCTCACAACCTTCCTGCTGTCGATGATAAAGATGGTGCTCTATTTCATCCTCATCATCACTATTATCGGCATCCTCGGCATAGAGACAAGCAGTTTTATCGCCATCTTCGCCTCTGCCGGTGTCGCTCTCGGCATGGCGCTGAGCGGAACCCTGCAGAATTTTGCCGGAGGAGTTCTCATCCTGCTTCTTAAGCCTTACAAGGTTGGTGATTACATAGAGACGCAGGGATATGCCGGAACAGTGAAATCCATACAGCTTTTCTCAACGGTCATCAACACTGTCGACAATAAGGCTATCATAATTCCCAACGGCGGACTCTCCACAGGCACGATCAATAATTTCTCGCTTGAGAGTTATCGTAGGGTTGACTGGACCATCGGATTGTCGTATGATACGGATTTTGCTGCCGCCAAGGCAACCATCCTGAAAATGCTCGACGAAGATGACCGGATCGTGAAGCTCTATATAGAGGATGACCAGAGAATCCGCGAGGAGATCGAGCATGATAAGGAAGTTTCCGAACATCCGGAGTCTGCCGACGAAACCACTCAGGAGGAAGAGAAAAAATGGTGGAGGAAGATTCTGCCCCATCTTAAACGCAGAAAGGAAGTGATACACAACACCCTTTCTCAAGAGGTGGATATGAGCGCGGTGATACCCCGCAAGATTGAGCGCCGCCCGTTTGTGGGACTTAACGAGCTTGGCGACAGTTCTATTAATTTGGTTGTCAGGGCGTGGACCCATTCCTCCAATTACTGGAATGTATATTTCGAGATGAACGAGCGTTTCTATACCGAGCTTCCGAAGAAGGGATTCTCCTTCCCTTTCCCGCAGCTCGATGTGCATTTCGACAAAAGCGTGGCTGAATAATCGCTTAAGACTCTGTTCTTTAAGATTTAGGAGTTCTAAAGAACTTCCAGAACGGAAGTCTGCATAGAAAGCATATCGATCGTGAAGACACGATCAAGAAGCATCTTTCCGCAACCGGAAAGATGCTTTATTGTTTCCGAGGCCTGTGTGCAGGCTATTACACCGGCCGTGGGACCTGAAACGCCTGCCAAAGAGCATGGCAACACGCCATCTGAGGAGGCCGACGGCGGGAAAATATCGGAATACCGGATATGTCCCGGCAACCAGCTCATGGCCTGACCTGCAAAGCCGGATATTCCACCGATACAGTATCCTTTGGCGAGAGCATTGCAGATGCGGTCTGTCTGATATTTGGATTCCGGATTGTCGGTGGCGTCGACCACAAAATCAGCCTCACTGATTATTTTCTCAGCTTCATACCCGGAAGCGAGCATCTCGCGGACATCGACTTCGCATTCCGGATTCAGAGCCTTTATACGATCGGCGAGGACACCGGCTTTCGATTTGCCGGTGTCCGCAGTATTGTAGAAGAGCTGTCGCTGAAGGTTGGATACATCTATGGTGTCGAAATCGCAGATTATAAGTCGACCGATACCGGCTCCGGCAAGGTACATGGCGCAAACCGAACCAAGAGCGCCGCAACCGATCACGGCCACTGTGGATTCGCGCAGACGCGACACCCCTTGCTCGCCGATTTCCGGCAACGCAATCATTCGCGCATAGCGTATTTTCTCCTCCTTTGTCAGCATATTATTATATTTACATTAATAGACTCTTTCCCTTGAGAGGTACATTCTTATACATTATCCGCAATGCCAGTATCTCTTCACGAGGTCGAGTGTGTCGATTTCTCTTGATTCGATCTTCTTTCGCAGATCTGCATCTTCGTAGGATTCGAGTTTGCGGATGGTGCCGTTGATCATCTCGGGCGAGAAAACGCCATCTTTCTCAAACACGCCTCTTGCAGCCTTCAAAGCTTTTGCGGAAGCGGCGCAACTGTCGGGGAGTCCCTTGAGACTTTCGAGTTTCTCACGATTCTGATCCTGATGAATGTTTACGCTGACATAGAGTTCCTCGGCCCGTCGCAGAGATGCGTCGGAGAGAAGGCCCTCCCTTGCTGCCACGGCCATGGCTGCGATCAGCTGATAGACATCGGCCGATCCATCGGCACTTCTGAGTTCTACCGTCTGTTTGTCGGGAACGATCTCAGCCGGCTTTTCGAGCGGATTGGCCTGCGAGCACATATCTTTCTCTCCTGTCCAGCCGAGCGGCACGCGGATTAGCACCGAGCGGTTACGGTCGCCCCAGCAGATAGAGGTGGGAGCTTCCTGATGGGGAACAAGACGCAGATAGCTTGTCGGCACTTTGTTGCCCATCGCCGTGATCGCATCGGCGTATTCGAGAATGCCGGCGATCACCTTGCGGGCGACATCGCTGATATGACCGTTGTCCGTCATCATGTTGCGTCCATCTTTCATCACCTTGAAATGGATGTGCAGACCGCTTCCGGCTTTGCCGGCGGTAATCTTTGGAGCGAACGTCACGTCGTAGCCTTTCTTCATGGCCAGAGTGCGTATAATCCATTTGGCCACCATCAGATTGTCGGCGGCCAGAGTTGCGGGCACCGGAAGGAACTCTATCTCGTTTTGTTCGAAAATTTTCCCTTCGAGAGTGAAGTTTCCGACCTCGTTATGGCCATACTTGATCTGTCCTCCGGCCTGAGCGATGAGCGCCATGCATTCCATACGGAAATCGTTGAATTTGGCAAAGGGTGCCGATTCATGATAACCTTTCTGATCGGTGGCTCCGAACAGTTGCTGGTCATCGGCAATTACATAATATTCGAGTTCTCCCATGGCATAGAATTCCATGCCCGTCTCTTTATGGAAAGATTCGCAGGCTTTGCGCAGGGTATATTCCGGCGATGATGCGAGCGGGTTGCCATCCTTGTCGAAGAAAGAACCGAGCATCGTGAGAGTCGGGATTTCGGCGAATGGGTCGACGAATGCAGATGCATAACGCGGAACGACATATAAGTCGCTGTTGCCGGCCTCGATAAAGGGGAAGAGGCTCGACCCGTCGGCCCTCTCCCCGAACGTGAGGATCGAATCCAGATATTCTTCTGAATTGATGACGAAGTTGAGGGTCTTAAGACGGTTGTCGTCGGCCGGATACATGAAGTTGACCATCCGGATGTCATTCTCCTTGATAAACCGGATTATGTCCTCTTTGCGGAACTCGGCGGGATTTTTCTGAAGATACTGCACCACAAGGTTGGGGCAGAGGTTCACTTTAGTGTTCATGGTAAAATATCAAGTATAGATTTAAGGTATAGATTCAATGGCAAAAATAGTAAAAATATCTGGATAGATAATATATCAGGTAATATATAATAGAGATGATGGGACTATTTGTCGCCCATATAATATACCCTTACCTGACCGACGGGTAGACTGCCCACGAGATAGAGG
>URNY01000097.1 GCA_900549375.1 uncultured Bacteroidales bacterium
CCGCCTGTCGTGCCGCGGATTTACCTCCTTCGGCGAAGTTCAGGGACGCGGGAGCAAGACGGGCGACCCCCACTACGGCTCGCACGCATGGCCCTCGCTCGCCTCGGCTATCATTACGTTTGTCGAAGACGACCGCGTGGAGCCCGTGCTCCGTCAACTCAAAGCCCTCGACGAAGCCAAGCCCCTCCTCGGCCTCCGCGCCTTCGTCTGGGACACCATCGCTTCAATCTAAAAAACCATTTATAGTCCTATCCTATCGGATGTTAAAGAGGGAGAAGGCTTCTGATCATTAGTTTCTAAAAATCCGGAACGAGGACATTGCGAAATCCCCGGTCCGGATTAATTTTTGCATTTACGCGATTTTTGATTATCTTTGCATCCGCAAACGCGCACGTGGCGTAATTGGTAGCCGCGCTAGACTTAGGATCTAGTGTCTAACGACGTGGGGGTTCGAGTCCCTTCGTGCGCACCCCAGAGGGATGTCCCCGGACATCCCTCTTTCTTTTTAGACCTCGGTTACCCTCTGTCCGGAACCAAAGGCGGCGCTGCGCCGTTTTAACAGTGAAGTCTAAGACTCTGTTCCTTAAAATCATCATCCACTGTTATGTCCAAACTGATTCTGCTGCGTCACGGCCAGAGCCAATGGAACCTCGAGAACCGTTTCACCGGCTGGACTGATGTCGACCTGTCTCAAAAAGGTATTGAGGAAGCGCGCGAAGCGGGCCGCAAGATCGCCGCCGCCGGACTCAAACCGGAATTATACGTCACCTCTTATCTCCGACGGGCAATCCACACCATGCAACTGGCAGCGGCTGAGATGCGCCGCGAATGGATTCCCGATATCAAGGACTGGCATCTCAACGAACGCCATTATGGCGCCTTACAGGGCCTGAACAAGGCCGACACCGCGCAAAAGTTCGGAGATGAACAAGTCCACATCTGGCGCAGAAGCTACGATGTGGAGCCACCTGCCCTAACGGCCGACGATCCGCGTTTTCCCGGCAATGAGGAGATGTATGCCTCGCTTTCGTCCGATGAACTGCCGCTCACCGAATCCCTGCGCGACGCCATCGGCCGAGTACGCCCCTGCTGGGAGGAGGTAATCGCCCCGGCATTGGAACACTTCGACACGTTGCTCGTCGTGGCTCACGGCAACTCCCTACGAGGATTGGCAATGATGCTCCGTCACCTCTCGCCCGATGAGGTCATGAAACTCGAAATACCAACGGGCTCACCATGGGTTTTCGAGCTCGATGCAAAAAAGAAGGTCTTCTCCGACAAATGGCTGTAGGTTTATCCCTTTAATAGAAGGCACAAAAAATCCCTTCCCACTTCAGGAACATCTGTGGGAAGGGATTCATATTTACTGCTGAAGATCAGGGTTGATACAGGAACCGCTTGATCGAACGCTTCGGCGTCTTCTCGAATTCCTCGCTCATCAGTTTCATCTTCTTCACCTTACTGTAGCCGGGCAACTCCTGGTTCAAGGTGTCTATATTCTGATTCATTATCTTCTCTACATCATCGCGATCCACTTTCTCGTGGGCCAATGCATCGTAGTCGGGATAAATCAAAGCCTCCAGCTCTCCCTTATTGTCGATAACAAGCGATTCTGCTACATACGGAAGATTGTTAAGCTTGCTCTCGATCTCCTCGGGATAGATATTCTGTCCCGACGGACCGAGAATCATCGTCTTCGACCGTCCGAGAATGGTGATGAATCCATCCTCATCGATTATTCCCATATCGCCGGTATTCATCCAGCCCGATTTGTCGGGGAACACCTCTTCAGTCGCTTTTTTATTTTTATAGTATCCCTGCATCACATTCATACCCTTCACCCAGATATTGCCGGGGATGGTGCGCGGATCGGGCGAATCGATGCGGCATTCCATTCTGTCCATAAGACGCCCCACGGTGTTCAGTGGCAGGCGCATAAGTCAGTAGCGGTCCGCATTCGGTCATGCCATAGCCTACAGTCACCGGGAAATCTATCCTGTAAAGGAATTTCTCAACCTCCGGATTCAGCGGAGCGCCTCCCACAATAAGCTCATGGAGATTGCCTCCGAACGCCTGCAGCAGGTTATCCTTGATTTTGGCAAGCAGACGGTCATCCACGTATGGAATCCTCAGCAGAATCTTCATCATCGGTTTTTCGAGAAGCGGGAACACCTTGTTGCGTATAATTTTCTCGAGAATCAAAGGCACCGTGATGATAAGTTTCGGCCTCACTTCGGCAAACGCATTGAGGATAATCTTCGGCGAAGGCAGACGCGTCAGGAAATTCAGATGACACCCCTGACAGAAAGGATGTAATGTCTCGATTACCATTCCATAGAGATGTGCTAAAGGAAGCATGTTCACTATCCCGTCGCCGGCATGAAGATAATCGATATTGTCGAGGCAATATCTGATATTGCTCCATATCGACCTGTAAGGGAGCATCACACCCTTCGACATACCGGTGGAACCACTCGTATAATTCAGTACAGCAAGTTGCTCCGGTTCATCGTGGTAATATTTCACGCTTTCTCGCGTGAAACTATAGGGATACTCCTTACCGAAATATTCATTGATGTTGTTTCGGGTCTCCTTTAGTTTCTCATTGCGGCACAACGGCATACCGAACTCGCTGATGTAAATGGCGCCTATAAGATCTGGAAGATCATTCTCGTCAAGGTTCTCCCAGATGGCGGCATCCACAAAGAGAAGCTTCGAACCGCTGTGTCTCACAAGATGGCTCACCGTATCAGCCTTGAATTCATGAAGAATAGGCACAGCCACCACTCCTGATGTGAGACAAGCGATCAGCACTACCACCCAGTTCGAAGAATTCTTCCCGCATATAGCCACGCGATCGCCCTCTTTCAGGCCGGCGGCACGAAACATGATGTGCAGTTTAGCTACAGTCTCCGCAACATCTTTATATTGATAATTGATGCCTCCCATATCCGAGAGGGCCATGCTGTCCCAGTTTTTCTTGATTGAATCCTCAATCAGGGCATTAAGGGAATGTTGTTTATCTTCCATCTATTTAAAAAAGTCTGTTTCCCGATTCCGGCGGAAAAATTGCGATATTCCTCGCAATGCGGCTAAAATTGGGGAAAGTGTGTTAAAAAAGGTATTTACTATGATTATTTAACGCAACAGGGTTTCAAGTCGTTCGCGGATCTGCGCCACATTTTCTCCGCGGCAGACTATCACGCCCTCCGGATCGAGAAGAATGTGATGCGGAATTCCGGAAAAGCCATAGATATCATAGGGCACTTTTTGCGTATTATAGAGAATCGGCCACGCAAGACTATGCTTCTTCACCATCGCCTTCGTATCGGCCGGTTTGTCGCGCACAGCAACGCCCACTATGTTAAGGCCCGAATCATGGAAATCACCATAAAGAACCGTAAGCTCCGGAAGTTCTTTGATACAGTAGGGACACCAGCTGGCCCAGAAATCAACAAGCGTATATTTCCCCGGTTCCACATATTTAGAGAAATCAATGGCCTTGCCATTGGCAGTCTCCCCCTTGAAGTCGACATATTTCATGCCGGGAGCTGTCATTGCGCGATGTCGTGCGAACATCTCGTAATGCTTCACTCTGCGCGATTCGCGCAGGGCGGCGGGAGCGGCGTTCAGAAAACTGTCGACTTTCGCCGGGTCGGCATATTTGAGCCATTCCACGCCGAAATAGGCGCCGAGGGCATTATCCTTATTATCATTATAATTTCTCTCTACCCTCTCTGCGTAGAGTTTCATATCATCGAGATTATCGATCGAATCGAGAGTCGCCATCATCTTCGACAGTTTGTCGTTGAGGGCTGTTCCCGTAGGAACGCTCAGAGAGTCGGCAAGAATCGCATTTCCACTTTCAAGCACATAATAGGCTCTTATACGGCCATCGACAGCAATCTGCGTGAATAGCGGGAACCGCAACGAATCCCCTTCAGTGCATTCGAACTCGGCTTTGCCATCCGATACCACTGCCGTTGCAATCAGCGTGGAGTCCGCGAAATTCATTAGTTCAACGGTCTTCCCCTCATAACGGTCGGGAAAGTTCATCTCTATATGGGCACTCCTGTCTCCACATCCTGAGAGGAGAATTATAGGAAGCGCCATGGCAAAGATTGTCTTTTTAAGTTTTTTCATGTAGCTTTCAGTTTCATTTGTCCACCATAATCCGGAGCACGAGCCTGTCGGTCTCAAGCATCGCCTCTCTTCCGATGGATGTCAGGTTATGTATTGTCCTGTCGATATCATCGCTGATGATACCCTCGCTCGAGCTTACACACCGTCCGTTCATTGCCAACATGGCCGACATCACGGCGGTGGAGACACCCGATGAAATTTTCATGGCGCACGACGGCTTGGCTCCATCACAGATCATACCCGTCAGATTGGCCACCATATTCTTGATTGCAGCGCAAACTTCCGGGAACCCCCCTTTCATAAGATATACGATCCCCGCGGAAGCTCCCGTCGAAGCCACGACACAACCGCATAACGCCGAAAGGCGTCCGAGACTCTGCTTGATATAGATGCTCGTAAGATGGCTCAAGATCAAAGCGCGTATCAGCTCCTTTTCGGTAGCGCCGATATCTTCCGCATAGCATACAACAGGCATCGTGGCCGTGATTCCCTGATTCCCGCTGCCGGAATTCGACATCACGGCAATCGGCGCGCCTCCCATGCGGGCATCGCATGCGGCCGAGGTCATGGCCATGATCTTCTCAGCTTTGGAATCGCCAAACAGCGAACTGCCGCTGTGAATCATCGTAAAGCCCAACGAATGCCCGTAACGTCCGCTCATGCCGATGCGGGCCGCCTCGCAGTTAAGACGCTTGGCCTCAAGGATGAACCGTATTTTATCGAGCGGAGCCGTGGTGGCGAATTCATATACAGTGGCCGCATCCAGACGGATATCTTCCTCAGCAGACGCGGCAGACGCGGCGCCACTCCCTTTGTCGAGAAGCACCTCTCCGCTTCGACTCAGATATATGAAATTCTGATGAGACCCAGAAATAACGGCTTTTGCCTTGTCGTCGCCCGACTCTACTTCTACACTGATGTATAGATTTGACGGGGCGTCCTGACAATGGGAAATTGAAATCCTCTCCTCTTCAATGAACCTCTTGCCTTCCTCAATCGACTTTTCATCTACATCCTTTAGAACCTCCAGACCATATTCAGAACGGCCCGTTATCGCCCCGAGTGCCACGGCAATGGGAAGGCCGATCATTCCCGTTCCGGGGATACCCACTCCCATCGCATTCTTTATGATGTTTCCACTCAGGGAAAGCGAGATGTGCTCTGGCAATTTCCCGAGAAGTTCTGTAGCTTTAGCCACACACAGAGAGACTGCCATAGGTTCGGTGCAACCGATGGCGGGCACGACTTCTCGCTTTATCAGTCCTATTATCGATTCAATCTTAGAGTTTTCCATACGACATCAGTTTCAGAATAAGAATAAATAAAAAGCGTTCAGAGAGGCAGCCGGCCGTTGCGGCTCTGCTCTATCTTTTTGTTGCGCCAGCAGTTGCGGCATACCGACATGTATCTGTCATTGCCACCGATCTCAACCTGCTCCCCCTCGGTGATGATATTGCCTCGTCCGTCGATACGGGCATTTACAATCGTCTTGCGCCCGCAATTGCAGGTAGACTTGATTTCGTCTATGGTATCGGCTATCTCGAAAAGGCGGCGCGAGCCTTCGAAAAGACAGGTGCGGAAGTCTGTGCGTAGTCCGTAACATATCACGTTGATACCGAACGTATCCACTACTCTTGCAAGCTGATCTACCTGATCGGCGGTAAGAAACTGGGCTTCGTCAACAAGAATCCATTCCGGATGCGGACGCCGTTCGGCCACCATCGAACTGATCATCTCATACATGTCAGTGTCGCGGTAGATCCAGCTGCATTCGCGTTCTATGCCGATACGGCTTCTGATCACATTCTTTTTCTCACGTGTATCTATCGAGGGCTTGAAACATAGATACGACATGCCTCTTTCCTCGAAATTATATGCAGTGGTAAGCAACAATGCGGTCTTGGCCGACCCCATTGTGCCATACCTGAAATAGAGCTTTCCAATCTTGTTCATATTGCGAATATACAAAAATCTTTTAGAAACGCTCCAAGAAACCGTTTAATTTTATTTACAGGCAAATCCTGATATCGATTGTTTTTTTGATACAGAAAGCTGTTTACGCAACATTTCAGTATCTTTAAGTGTTATATTACAAAGGCTTATCTTTCTTCACAAGCTGTCGGAGCAAGAATTTGGCCGGAAAGGAGTCCTCTATGAAAGATATCAACATTATCTCAGTGAACCCATCTGCTTCGGCAACAAGCATCCTACACGAACAGGGTCTCAAAAGAATAGCGCGACGCTGCAGGACAAAAGTATCCGCTAAGCCGCTTGATATCTTAAGGTTGACTATCAGCTCCATATTCGGAATCAACAAATCCGTCACTTCCGGATGGTCGGCAAAATTATGGATCATACGTTCCGCTGTAGCAATATTTCTTGTAGTTTACGGATTTGCTCAAGGAGCATCTTTCCGGACTTTCGGAATCCACGAAATTGAAGTAATCACGGGACTGATCATGATTCCGGGCATCTTTACCCGGTTGGCTGCCCTCACGGCCTCCGTCGTTTTCATGATAACGCTCTATCCTGCCATAGTCTCTCTTACGCCGGTTGAGTTCATAAATGACACCACTGCGATGACTTCGGTAGTGGCGGCCACACTTTGCGCCGTTACAGCACTTCTCGGTCCGGGACGCTACAGCATTGATCAGATTTTGCGCAGGGCTCTGTTGAAAGCCATAGATTCGCGACGTATCGCGGCCGAGCAACGCGCCATCCGCGACCGCATGAGCTATAAAGCATGGCGCACCGTCTGATTCCATCGAAAAAAACTTGGAGTGAATACCAATATAATTTAATTCCCGCTTGCTTCGTTCTTTCAATAGACTGTAATCCAATTCGTCTGAATGAAAAAGAGTATTATAGTGGCGATGGATTCCTTCAAAGGATGCATCAAGTCGCTGGATGCCGGTCTGGCCGTAAGAGAAGGTATCCGCCAAGCAGGGTTGGACTCCGATATTATTGTTTTGCCTATGGCCGACGGTGGCGAGGGAACTATCGAAATATTAAACCATTATCTTGGTGGCGAGTTCAAAACTTGCCGGACTCACGATGCGCTTATGAATGAGGTCGAAGCGCGGTTTCATATGTGGCCGGATGGCGAACGCGCGGTCGTAGAACTTGCCGAAGCCGATGGTCTGACCCTGATCGATCAGAAGCACCGATCCGCCATGAAAGCCACTTCCTTCGGTTTCGGAGAACTTATAAATTGCGCAATCGAAGCAGGCGCCCGAAAGATTATCTGCACCCTCGGGGGCAGCGCATCCAATGATGCGGGACTCGGCGCTATGCAGGCTCTCGGCCTGCGGATTTCAGCAAACGGAAGATTCCTGACGAAACCGGTTACAGGATCGGATTTGCCATTCATCGATGATTTTGATATTTCACATCTGTCGCCTAACCTGTCGGAATGCTCGTTTTCATTCCTTTATGACGCCGACATTCCCTTTACCGGCCCTCACGGCGCCACTATGATGTATTCGGCTCAGAAAGGAGCCTCTTTAGTTGAACAGAAATTCCTCGAAGCCGGCATGAGGAACATAGCCTCGCTTTTGACTGCGCATTTCGGCATTCAGCCCGATTCCATCCCGGGAGCGGGAGCGGCCGGAGGAACAGGCGCCGCTCTCGCCGCATTTCTAAAAGCCACTCCGATGAAGGGCATTGACACGATTCTGGATGTCGCATCTTTCGATAAACTGCTTGACAACGCCTCTCTTGTAATCACCGGCGAAGGTAAAGCCGATGCTCAGACTCTTCAGGGTAAGGCAGCGCAGGGTATCCTCAGGAGAGCTTCGGTGAGAAATGTGCCTGTCGTCCTGCTGGCAGGAGCCTATGAGGATAAAGAAATTCTTCAAGACAGAGGATATGCGTCCCTTATCGATATCAACGAAGGGTTTGATGCCTTGATTGCGGATCCGTGCAATCCGGAAATCGCGAAGTCTCGCATTATATCCGCAGTAAAACGATATTTACGACAATAAATTTTGCGGAATTTCACGAATTTTATAAATTCGCGATATGTCGATTATAAAGCTCACCCGAACACTTTGCATCTGCATAATCCTGTTTCCGGCAATTCTCCTGTTATCCGATATCGGATTCAGCTTCCGGATTTACGCACAAACCGGAGTCGCAAAATCTTATGAACCGGAAAACTCTGAAATCAACGCATTGCTCACCGGTCTGGATTCTCTATTGGCCAAATCGGATTATTTCATACGGGAGAAAGAGGACCGCATCTCCCGGCTACGCGACAATTTGAGAACCGCAACAGATTACGAGAGACGATATTGGCTGACTGCGCAACTGTACGATGAATACAGCGCATATGATTCCGATTCGGCATTGCTCTATGCCGACCGTGCGCTCAATCTGGCTCTCCGCATGGGGCGCGACACACTTGCCAACGAAATGAGACTGAACAGAATCTACATTCTCTCAGCTACCGGTCTTTTCGACGAGGCAGGAAACTGCCTTGACAGTCTGAATCCACACACTTTGCCCGATTATCTCGCTGCAAAATATTGCGAACGCGCAATTTTCCTCTCCACCCATATTGACCAATATATCGGAGTCAACAGAAAAACAGAAGTGTATTCACTAAAAGTAGACAGCCTTGTGCAATCGATGCGAAGGCATATCACTCACGATCATCCTCAATATGGATGGCTTATCGGCTGGAGCAGTCTGAATGTTCCTGACAAAGCCCGCGAGGCTATCCCTGTGCTTACGGATATTGTGGAACGCACCGCCTATACCACACGAGGAAACGCAATGGACGCATGGGTGCTATCCAAACTTTATGAGCGCGTAGGCGACGAGCACAACCATCTGAAATACCTTATTCTGTCGGCTATGGCCGATGTAAGGGCATGCAATAAGGAAATAGCGTCTCTTGAAGAACTCGCCGCCATTCTATTCAACCGCGGGGATCTCGACAGAGCGAATGCATATATCAACCAATGCATCGCCTATGCCAATGAATACAAAAGCAGACCGAGAAACGGTAAACTCTCCCAGTTGCAGGATATGATTCTGAATGCTATTCAGAAAAGGAACGAACATCAGATAAAGGTAAACCATACTTATATGTGGATTCTGATTGCCATTCTGACCATACTCCTTTTCGCAATTTCATATATTATCCTGCAAAACAAAAAACTTCGCTGTTCACGCGCCACACTTGACAATGCAAACCGGGAACTGAACCGGCGTGTAGATGAACTCTCGCGTATCAGGGAAGAGCTGAACCATTCAAATTCCAAACTGCAACGGATGTATAAAACCGAAAGCGACAATGCGCGTAAACTTGCCGAAATAAACAAATCTAAAGAGGCCTATATAGCCAATATCTTCACCATTTGTTCCAATTATATCAATAAACTCGAGGATTTCAGGGCAAATATCAACAAACTGCTTACAGCTCGGGATTTCGACAAGGCACTTCGTCTCGTAAAATCGCCGGAGCTATCATATAGCGAGATAAAGAAACTATGCGCCACTTTCGACGAGATATTCCTCAAAATCTATCCTGACTTTGTGGAAGACTTCAACACCCTGCTGAAGCCTGAGGAAAGAATCACGCTCAAAACTCCCGGCAAACTGAATACGGAACTACGGATTTATGCCCTCGTGCGTCTCGGCATGAACGACAGCGTCAAAATAGCCAAGTTCCTGCATTGTTCTGTGCAGACCGTATACAATACTCGGCAACGCACAAGAAACAAAGCCATTGGTGAGCGCGATGGATTCGCGGCCGCTGTAATGGCTCTGGGGAAAAAATAAGTGAATAAAGACGAAATATTCTGCACTGCGAAACGTCTGTAAATACTCCCTGATGCAAATTTGGACCTTACCAATTCACAATATTTAACAATTCTATATACTCTAATTTACAGCAACTTAATAAAATCTCGAACTTACCTGTCGCCCTTACCACCATTTTTGGCGATTGAAGAATTATATAACTTTGTTGCAGTTAATCTTTCAATCTAACATCATGTGTAATGGAAAAATTTAATCTCAAATGCATCGCGGTTTTTCTCATGCTGATGCTCCCTTGTTCGCTCAGCGCTCTTGCGGAGATCAACGTTTTGGGAACCGTGAAAGATTCCACCGGAGAGCCCCTCGTGGGAGTCACAGTGCTTGAAAACGGCACATCCAAAGGAACGTCTTCCGATATCGACGGAAACTTCCGCATCACAGTGGCCGACGGAGCTACCATCCGTTTCAGCTATATCGGCTATAATCCGAAAGTGATGAAAGCCGCTCCGAAAATGGAAGTTGTTCTTGATGTCGCCGCCAATACTCTTGACGAGGTGGTGGCAATCGGTTACGGCAC
>URNY01000098.1 GCA_900549375.1 uncultured Bacteroidales bacterium
TTTACTCCTGCGGGAATAACGCTCCGGCGGTAAGATTCGGGTTGATTGTTGAACAATCCTATCGAAGGAACCGACACTACACGTGCGCACACGCCTTCCGAGGCAAGCCGGTCGGCCGCATGGCAGAGCAATGCCACATCGCTACCGTTGGCAACAAGCACTACATCCGGATTCTCGGCATCCTTCACGATATATCCACCCATTGCCGTCTTGCGGGCCTCTTCGCGACGGTTCTCGCCGGGAAGATCCTCAAGATTCTGGCGCGAGAATATCAGAATCGTCGGCGATGTGGTATTCTCCATCGCAAGTTTATATGATTCCAATGTCTCTGCAGAGTCGGCGGGACGCAACACGAGCGCAGCGTTCTTGCCGCTGAAATTGGAAATCTGCTCCAGAAGCCGGATCTGTGCCTCCTGTTCTATCGGCTCGTGCGTCGGGCCATCCTCTCCCACTCTGAACGAATCATGCGTATAGATGAACTTCACAGGCAATTCCATCAGTGCAGAAAGGCGAATGGCCGGTTTCATATAATCGGAGAAGACAAAGAAGGTTGCACAAGCTCCGAACACGCCTCCATGGAGTGCTATGCCGTTGATGATGCAGGCCATTGTAAGTTCGGCGACACCTGCCTGAAGGAAAGCCCCGGAGAAATCCTCCTTGCATAATACATGTGTCTTCTTCAGGAAGCCGTCGGTCTTGTCGCTGTTTGCGAGGTCGGCACTCGAAACTATCATGTTGCCTACATGCTCGGCGAGGAAACCCAAGACTGTGGCCGATGCGGCGCGGCTGGCCATATTTGGCTTGAACTCCACGCTGTCCCAGGGAAGTTCAGGCAGTTTCAGATCTATATAATCCTGCAGCTGGCGCGCAAGCTCCGGATTGGCATCCGCCCATTCCCTGAATGCCGCGCGGCGTCCGGCAACTATCTTGCGGAGCTCTTCGGCACGGCTTGCGTAGAGTTCCCTCACATCCTCGCGGATCTCCCAGGGATTCTCCGGATTGCCGCCAAGATTCTCTATCGTCTTTGCGATGTCGGCTCCCGCAGCCGAAAGAGGCTGTCCGTGTGTAGAGATCTTCCCTTCAAGCGAATTTCCTTCGGCATCGACTGCCCCGCGGGCCATAATCGTGTGACCAATGATAAGAGTCGGTTTCTCCTTCTCCTCAAGAGCTGTCTCGAGAGCTCCTGCTATTGCAAGAGGATCCGTGCCGTCTACCTCGATCACATTCCATTGCCATGCGCGGTATTTGGCGGCTGTGTCCTCATTTGTCACTTCATCCACCATCGTGGAAAGCTGCACCTTGTTCGAATCATAGAACATTATCAGGTTGCTGAGTCCGAGTTTGCCGGCGATTCTGCCCGCACCCTGCGAAATCTCCTCCTCGATGCCGCCATCTGAAATGAAGGCATAAGTCTTATGCGAAACTACCTCTCCGAAACGGGCGGCAAGGAAGCGTTCAGCGATAGCAGCGCCTACGGCCATGACATGACCCTGGCCCAGAGGACCCGATGTGTTCTCTATGCCGCGCTCCACATCCACCTCCGGATGTCCGGGCGTAACACTTCCCCACTGACGGAACTGCTGGAGCTCTTCGACGCTGAACTTGCCGCTGAGTGCCAGTACACTGTAGAGCATCGGCGACATGTGTCCGGGATCCAGAAAGAAACGGTCGCGCATGAACCATTTCGGATCCTCAGGATCATATACTAAAAAGCTCGAATATAACACATTGATAAAATCGGCACCGCCCATCGCGCCTCCGGGGTGTCCCGACTTCGACTTCTCTACCATCCCGGCAATAAGAACCCGCATGTTGTTGGCGGCATCGTTCATTTGTTTCACATTCATAATCTGACGCTTTTATATGAAAAAAATATGAGCGGCCCCCTCCTCTTTTCGGGCAGCCACTCATATATTATAGTTTATACCAATTCTTCTTTCATCTCCTCCTCGATGTCCACGGGGATATCCTTATTGACATTGATGCAGCCCCATACTGCGTAGAAGAAGATATATGCCACAGCGGCTATGATCAGATAATAACTTACCATATAGCCCTGGCTCTTGGCGATAAGCTGCTGGATAAGCGGAATCACTCCGCCGCCGACAACCATCATCATGAAGATTCCGGAAGCCTGAGCCGTATATTTGCCGAGACCCTCGACAGCGAGGTTGAAGATACCGCCCCACATCACGGATGTACACAAACCGCAAAGGATAAGGAAAAGTGCGGAGATAGGAACTCCCGGCACATTTGCAACGGAATTCACAATCTCATGAGGCTGTTTCTCGGAGTTGCGGATCACGGTGCGCTGCATCGTGGTCTCGTTCCCCTGGGCATCGTTCACCATCACCGGTGTCTGCTCCGTATATGCGGCAAGCTTATCCTCCGACGGATTGGCGATGAAGGCGTCGATCTCTCCCTGCGGCATGCCTGCCGAGGTGAGGATGCCGGATACGCTTTCAACAGGGTCGTAAAGAATGCTCGGCACATTGATGCGGCTCTCTTTGGGAGTGATGATCGCGAAGAAGATAAGCACCATGCAGACCGAAGTCACTGTCACGAGCTGCGCGCGGGTCGATACCTTGCCGGAAATCACCGATGAAGTGGAACGGCCCACAAGCATCAGAAGCCAGTAAAGAGCCACAACGGCGCCGGCTATCGTCGATGCGTCGCCAAGCACTCCCGCTCCCGTGGCTTTCTGGTCTGCAAGATAGAAGTTAAGCGTTCCGGGAATACCGATCTCGATACCCACATAGAAGAAAATTGCGATCACGCCGAGCACTGTGTGACGGAAATTCCAGGGACTGTGGGTGAATTTCACGGTCTTGCCGTTCTTCGATCCCATGTTGGGCTCCGGAATCCTCACAAATGAGATAATCACGAACGATGCGGCAAATATACCCATTGCAATCCAGAGAAGAGGAGCTACGTCGCCCATCTGGGTCTTGCTGGTGAGCTGGCCGATAAGGGCGCCTACAAAGAAGGGCGTCAGTGTGCCCGACAGGGAGTTGAGCGCGCCGCCTGTCTGGATAAGCTGATTTCCTTTGTTGCCTCCGCCTCCCAGAAGGTTGAGCATGGGATTCACAACCGTGTTGAGCATGCATACGCAGAATCCGCAGATGAAAGCTCCAAGCAGATAGATAATGAAGTTTGCCGTAACGTTCATGGCGCGGGTAGCCTCATATTCCGTACCGTTGATGTTTTCCATGATCGTAACGGAGCTTGTGGAAATGGTGCTTTCAGCTCCTACAGCGCTCGAGAGCCACTGCACGAACAATCCGACAACTCCGATGGCCATGGCCCAGAGCGCTGTCTTCTTATAGCCGATTTTGGTGAGAAGCTTGCCGGCAGGAATACCCATGAACAGGTAGGCAAGGAAGTTCATCATGTTTCCGAGCATTCCGAGGAAACTGTTGCCCTGGAACTGATAGCCCCATATCGTGCCGATCGGTGCGGCAAGGTTGGTTACAAACGAGATCATCGCGAACAGGAAGAACATCGCGATGATGGCGATGGTCCGTCCCTGTGACGATCCCTGTGGATTCGCTGCTTTTGTCATAACAGTTGTGTTTTTATAAGGTTATTGTTGTTTAATTTGTTTGCTTGTCAATTTCCGTCTCAACGCGCTCCGAAGATCAGGCTTCCTATCCTTACGAGTGTCGACCCCTCCTCCACGGCTATGCGCCAATCATGGCTCATCCCCATAGAAATCACGTCGAAACCTCTTAGATCAGGAGCTGTCTTCTCTTTGATCTCTCCGAACACACCGGCTATGGCGGAAAAATCCGCTCTTACCCGCTCGGCATCGTCGGTATTCGAGGCCATTCCCATTACTCCGCAGATATGCGTGTTGGTGAGGTTCTCGAAGCGTCTTGATGAAAAATATTCTATGAGTTCTTCAGGATAAAAACCGAATTTGGTCTCCTCCTTGGCAACATGAAGCTGCATCAGAACCCTCGTCACCACCCCTGCTTTGCGGGATTCGGCGTCGATAAGATCCAGCAGGCGCTCGGAATCCACGCTTTCGATAAGCGACGTCTTCCCTATCAGTTGCTTCACCTTGTTGGTCTGCAGATGCCCGATGAAATGCCATTCGATATCCTCGGGAAGCGTCGGAATCTTCTCGAGAAGTTCCTGCACGCGGCTCTCGCCGAACACCCGCTGACCGGCATCGTAAGCCTCCCTGATCATCGAGGCAGGATGAAACTTCGATACTGCTACAAGCCTTACCCCGTCAGGCAGTTCGGCATGCAATTTCTCAATCTCCTCAGCTACCATCTTCTCCGCTTATTGTTCCTGTGTCACTTTCGGAGTCCCCTTGCCTGAAAGGTCTGCCGGGAAGACATCCATGATCATGGTTTCGGCTATGGAGGCGATTTCATAATCTGCCATCGTGCCCTTCATCCCCTGCTGAAACTGCTTCAGGGCATCCTCGAAATCGGAAGCCTGCACAAGTATCAGCGTAGAGGTTTTCTTCTCAGTGCCGCTCTTCTCGTCGAGAGTAACGAAATTCACCTTCACCTGATAATATCTGTCGCCTGCCTCATTGAAGAAAATCTCGGAAATTTTCGTCTTTTTCTCCGATGAAATCGAATATTCTCCCGATATGTAAGGCTTCATCTCTTCCACGATACGAGCCTCGGCTTCGGTAAATGTGAGAGCGTCCACGAGATAAGGCTCGTTCGCTTTCTTCACCATGCCGTTTTCCATCATCTTGTCATATCTTACCTTACATTCAAACCAGAGTGCCATACCTGTCTAATATTTTTGAAAAAAATTTTTTTTAAGAGATTATTACCTGCAATTCCGCCCGTGCACTCATCGCGCGGCCGGAAACCCGAAGCCATGGCGACTTCAGGACGTCCCTCTCATTCATGCAAAGTTAATCATTTTTTAATTCTTTTTTTCTTTTGTATTTGAAAATTTGTTAAATTCGTAGATAACTTCGCTAAACAATCCATTGCCGCACTCGCCCATGGAGAGAAATGACAACAGAATCAGTTCGCCCGCCGCGCTTTTGAAGAAAGTCTGGCTTTTCTATTACACCGGCTTCCGGGAAATGACCGTAGGGAAAACCCTTTGGATCATCATCCTTGTGAAACTGTTCATCTTTTTCGTTGTCATGAAGCTTCTCTTCTTTCCCGACATCCTTTCCCGCGACTTCGATTCAGACGTCGACAGGGCCGAACATGTCAGAAACGAGCTGACAGGCAGATAACAAAGTAAAACCAACAAACCATTAGGATATGAATGATCTAACCACCGTTATCGACTGGTCGCGAATGCAATTCGCCCTCACGGCCATCTACCATTGGCTTTTCGTTCCGCTCACTCTCGGCCTTTCCGTGATCGTGGCGATAATGGAGAGCATCTATCTGAAAACGAATTCGGAGAAATGGCTCCGCGCCACCAAGTTCTGGATGACGCTCTTCGGCATCAACTTCGCCATCGGAGTGGCCACGGGTATCATCCTCGAATTCGAGTTCGGAACGAACTGGAGCAACTATTCCTGGTTCGTCGGAGACATATTCGGCGCTCCGCTCGCAATCGAAGGCCTCTTCGCTTTCTTCATGGAATCCACGTTCGTGGCCGTCATGTTCTTCGGCTGGAAAAAGGTCAGCCCCCGTTTCCACCTCGCCGCCACGTGGCTCACGGCAATAGGCGCCTCCGTGTCGGCTCTCTGGATCCTTGTGGCCAACGCATGGATGCAATATCCTGTAGGCATGGAATTCGATCCGGCGCAGATGCGCAATGTCATGGACAATTTCTGGGCCCTCTTCTCCGGTATCGCCGTCAATAAATTCTTCCACGCCGTGTTCAGCGGCTGGGCGCTTGCCGGTGTCTTTGTAATCGGCGTGAGCTCATGGATGCTTTGGAAAAAGCGCAACCTTGATTTCGCACTCCGATCCATCAAAGTCGGCGCATGGTTCGGACTCGCGGGAATGCTCCTCACCATGTACACCGGCGACGGGTCCGCCGTGCAGGTAACTCGCCATCAGCCCATGAAACTTGCTGCCATGGAGGGTCTCTACCATGGCCATCAGGGTCAGAGCCTCGCTGCCGTCGCCATCCTCAACCCCGATAAGCAATGGAACAACAGCGAAGATGAATACCTCTTCGAAATACCGGTGCCCTACGGCCTCTCGATTCTCGGACGCCACGACCCGCATGCTTTCATCCCCGGTATTAAAGACATCATCGATGGTGTCGACATCAATGAAAAGGGAGACACCGTCAACACCGTCTCATATGCCGAACGAATCGTGATGGGCAAGAAAGCGCAGGAGGCCCTCCGCGTCTACGGCAATGCCCGTCAGGAAGGCGACTCCGTGGCCATGAATGCCGCGCTCCGCGACCTGAAAGAGAATTATCGATTCTTCGGCTATGGTTTCTTCAAGTCGGTCGACGAGGCAATACCGCCCGTAGGCCTCACATTCGTGATGTTCCGCATAATGGTGTTCCTCGGGTCATATTTCCTCCTCTTCTTCATTGTCGTGCTTATACTCGCCTATAAGAGCACCCTGCTGCAGCGCAAGGCATGGCTGCAATGGATCGCGATGATTTCAGTCCCCTTCATGTGGTTATGCTCGCAGGCAGGATGGGCCGTTGCGGAAGTGGGACGCCAGCCCTGGACGGTTCAGGATCTTCTCCCCACCTGCGCCGCCATATCCGACATACCATCCTCTACGGTAATCCTGACTTTCTGGCTCTTCGCCCTCATCTTCACGGGTCTCCTCGTGGCCGAAGTCAGCATCATGTGCCGCCAGATAAAAAAGAACTCAAAAGAAAACCTTGAAATCGCATAAGAAATGACACTCGAATATCTTCAGAATTATTGGTGGCTCCTCGTATCCGTGCTTGGCGGAATACTCGTGTTTCTCCTTTTCGTGCAGGGTGGCCAGTCCATGCTCGCCGGAGCCGGCTCCGACACGCGCCGCAACCTCATCGTCAACTCAATGGGCAGCAAATGGGAACTGACATTCACTACTCTCGTAGTGTTCGGCGGAGCCATGTTCGCCTCGTTCCCCCTCTTCTATTCCACAAGTTTCGGAGGTGCCTATTGGCTCTGGATGCTCATTCTCTTCAGCTTCGTGCTGCAGGCTGTCAGCTATGAGTTCCGCCGCAAAAAAGGAAACGTCTACGGCACCCGCACCTACGACATATTCCTCATGATCAACGGTTGCGTCGGCTGCATCCTTCTGGGTGTGGCTGTATCGATGTTCTTCTTCGGTGCGGAATTCACCGTCAGCCGCGGCAACCTGCTCGACGCCGGCTCTCCCGTGATCTCCCGCTGGGCCCCGACCCACGGTTTCGAAGCCATTTTCAACTGGAAGAACCTCGTGCTCGGCATCGCCGTGCTTTTCCTCGCCCGCACTCAGGCATGCCTCTACATGCTCAACAATATCGCCGACGATCCCGACCTATTCCGCACCCTCAAAGTCCGCGCACTTGTCAACGGAGGCATATTCGTGGTCTTCTTCCTCTGGTTCCTCGGACTGCTCTGCACTGCCACCGGCTATACCGTCCTGTCCGAAGGTATCAATACCATCTCCATCGAGGAAACGCCCTACAAATATTTCCGGAATCTCACCCACATGTGGTGGGCCGGCATTGCGCTGCTCCTCGGAGTAGTGCTCGTGCTTTACGGCTGGCTTCGTTCATGCCTCGCCAAGCACTTCACAAAAGGAATCTGGTTCACGGGTATCGGAACCTTCCTCGTCGTGGCCGCACTTTTCTGGATCGCCGGTTATGGCGACACAGCTTTCTATCCGTCGCTCACCGACCCCGAAAGCTCGCTCACGATCCGCAATGCCTCCTCTTCGAAATTCACTCTCGAAGTGATGAGCTGGGTTTCCCTCGTCATTCCCTTCGTAGTGGCATATATCGCTTACGTATGGCATTCCATGGACCGCAAGAAGCTCACTCCCTCCTCCCTCGAATCCTCCGACCATCAGTATTGATACATATCCCCCGCAGATGACAAACGACGTGTCAGCCAACGCGAGTCTCAGCCGCCTCTTCGCATCTTTCTTCAAGATAGGAGCGTTCACCTTCGGAGGCGGCTGGGCTATGATTTCGATAATTGAACGTGAGATTGTCGACCGTTATCACTGGATAGATCGCGACGAGTTCCTCGACCTCCTCGCCGTGGCCCAGAGTCTCCCCGGAATTCTTGCCGTAAACATCGCCACGGCGGTAGGCGACAAACTCCGGGGCACTCCGGGCAGTGTCATAGCCTCGACAGGCACCATCCTCCCCTCCTTCCTGATCATTCTGGCCATCGCCATCTTCCTCACTCCCGACATGATCAAGAACAACCATGTGATAGCCTCCATATTCATGGGCATCCGTCCCGCAGTGGTAGCGCTTATCATAGCCCCGGTCATAACCTCGGCAAAAGCTGCCCGGATCGGCCTGAAGACAGTATGGATACCCCTCATTGTGGCTCTGATGATCTCGCTCGATCTCGGCTTCGTCTCCAACCCCATCCTCTACATTATCCTCGGCGCCCTCGGCGGATTCCTCTTCTGGTGGCTGCCCCGCCGCAAGAAGAAATGAGGCCCCATCCAAAATTCAAAATTCCCATCGGAGCGGTCGCGTGAGCGAACTTCAGTTCGCCTCCATCAAAATTCAAAATTATAAATTATAAATGAGTATTTATCTCAAACTTATCTGGGCATATCTTAAAATCGGCATCTTCGGTTTCGGCGGAGGCTACGCCATGCTCTCCCTTGTAGAGAAAGCCGTGGTCGAACCCGGATGGATCTCCGAGACAATGTTCACCGACATCGTGGCCATTTCGCAAATGACTCCCGGTCCTATCGGCATCAACTCCGCCACATATATCGGATTCGTTGCCCCGGGCAGCGTCAATCCCGCGCTTCAAGGCATCGGGTGGGGACTCCTCGGATCTATTCTGGCCACGCTCGCCGTCACAGTCCCCAGCTTCTTCCTCGTCCTTTATAGCGAGCATTTCATCCGACGCCATAATGAAAGCGGCGCTGTCAAAGCGGTTTTCTCAGGGCTGCGGCCTGTTGTCGTCGGCCTGATAGCATCAGCCGCCATAATGCTGATGAATGCTCCCAACTTCAATCCCAACGGCATCTCGTGGCAGCTCATGGTCAACATCGCCATCTGCGCCGTGGCATTCTGCCTCGCCTTCTTCCCCATACCTTGGAAAGGGGGCAAGAAAAAAATCCATCCTATACTCATAATCATCCTCGCCGGAATAGCCGGCTTCCTTATCTACGGCTAAATGCATCAACAATACAACGAATCCATCGAATGGCTATTCTCCCGCCTCCCCATGTTCTCTCGTGTGGGGGCGGCCGCATATAAGCCCGGACTTGAACGCGTCGAGGCGCTCGACAGCCTCTTCGGTCATCCCCACCGCCGCTACCGCACAATCCATGTGGCCGGAACCAATGGCAAGGGAAGCGTCTCCCACATGCTGGCGTCCGTCTTGCAGGCCAACGGCTACCGCACGGGGCTTTACACATCCCCCCACCTTGTCGATTTCCGGGAAAGAATGCGCGTCGACGGCCGGATGATACCCGAAGAGAAAGTCGTTTATTTTGTAAGCCGCTGGAAATCGGCTTCTCACGATGTTGATCCCTCGTTTTTCGAACTTACCATGATGATGGCCTTCGACTGGTTCGCCGCAGAAAATGTCGATATAGCCGTTATCGAAGTCGGCATGGGTGGCCGTCTCGACTCCACAAATATCATAAGCCCCCTTCTTTCGGTCATCACCAACATCTCCTTCGACCATATGCAGTTCCTCGGCGATACCCTTCCGGCCATTGCCGCTGAAAAAGCGGGGATTATAAAACCTGGCATTCCGGTAGTGATAGGCGAGGCCGAAGGTGAAGTGGAAAATGTATTCCGCAGGCAAGCGCAAATAAAGGGAGTGCCTATCATCGAGGCATACCGCCGGCCGATGCTGCTCTCGATCGCCGAGAATCCCGACTGGGGCTGGGACTGCCGCTCCGGGCGGGCTGCCTCCTCCAGCTGCCGCTGGCTGGCCAGTGTATCCAGATCGTAGGCCAGATTCCCATATACCATTGTGTTGGGTCGTCTCTTCTGTTGTGCCATGACGGCAGCTCCTTTCCGTATCCTCTGTATGGTCAGGGGGACAGGCCCCCGTTCTCTCGTTTATAGCTTCTCCGCCACCCGCAGCTTGGCGCTCCGGGCACGGGGATTGTAGGTCAACTCCGCCTCCGTGGCCACGATGGGCTTGCGGCTCACCAGCTTCATCTGCGGCTTCTTGCCGCAGACACACACCGGGAA
>URNY01000099.1 GCA_900549375.1 uncultured Bacteroidales bacterium
CGACCGGCGCGACCGCGCGGCGCGACGCACAATCTCGGCCCTGGATTCACTCGGTATCGACCATATCGGCACTTACCGCGATGCCGCCATGCGCGATTCGCTGGTGCCTTTCATCAAGGACATCAAGGGATTCAAAGTCGGATTCCTCAATTATACCTACGGCACGAACGGCATCGAGCCGACCGACGGCGTGGAAGTGGCGCTCATCGATAAAGAGCGTATCGACCGCGAAATCCGCAAGACCCGCGAGGCCGGAGCCGAAATCATCGTGGCCGCGATGCACTGGGGCGTGGAATATGTCCTGCTGCAGAACCGCGTTCAGGAGGATATCGCCGATTTCCTTATCGACAGGGGCGTCGACCTTATCATCGGCGGACACCCGCACGTGATTCAACCGATGAAGGTGGTGCGCAATGAAAAGGAGGGGAAGGATGTGCTCCTTGTCTATTCGCTTGGTAACTTCATATCCAACATGAAGACGGCCGACACACGCGGCGGCGCTCTGGTCCGCGCCACTCTCGAGCGGGGTGCCGACGGCAAAGCCCGCTTCAAGGAAGCAAGCTACGACACCTTCTTCTCGGCAAAGCCTGCCGGAGGACGCACGAACTTCACCGTGATTCCCTCATGGATGCCCGAGAAGATTCCCGCCGGCCAGAAAGCCCATTGGGAACTCTTCGACCGCGGTTCGCAACGCATCTTCGATGCCCACAACGTCAACGTTCCACGACGACATAATAAATAAAAAAAGCAGGCCGTCCGGCAACAGGACGGCAGTCGATTAGATATGATCCAGACAAACAATCTTTGCATGCAGTTCGGAAAGCGCGTGCTTTTCCAGGACGTGAACCTCACTTTCAACCGCGGCAACTGCTACGGTATCATCGGTGCCAACGGCGCCGGCAAGTCTACTCTTATGAAGATCCTGTCGGGAGAGCTCTCCCCCACACACGGCACGGTCACTTTCGGCCCGGGCGAGCGTCTGTCGGTGCTCTCGCAGAACCACTTCGAATTCGATGAATGCACAGTTATCGAAACCGTGCTCCGCGGACACACCGTGCTCTGGAATATCATGCAGGAGAAAGACGCGATATATGCCAAACCGGATTTCTCCGATGAAGACGGCATCAAGGCCGCCGAACTCGAAGAGAAATTCGCCGAGCTCGAGGGGTGGAACGCCGAAAGCGATGCCGCCGCTTTGCTGAGCGGTCTCGGCATAAAGGAAGACCGCCACTATATGCTCATGAAAGATATGAGCGCCAATGAAAAGGTGCGCGTGCTCCTCGCTAAAGCGCTCTTCGGAAATCCCGACAACCTTCTGCTCGACGAGCCGACCAACGACCTTGACCTCGAGACGGTGGCATGGCTCGAAAACTATCTCGCGAATTTCGAGAATACCGTGCTTGTAGTAAGCCATGACCGACATTTTCTTAACGCCGTCTCCACACATACCCTCGACATCGACTATAACAAGATCTCACTCTTCGCCGGAAACTACGATTTCTGGTATCAGTCGTCGCAGCTTGCATTGCGTCAGCAGCAGGCCGCCAACAAGAAAGCCGAGGAGAAACGCAAGGAGTTGCTCGAATTCATCCAGCGGTTCAGCGCCAACGTTGCCAAGAGCAAACAGACCACAAGCCGCAAGAAGATGCTCGAGAAGCTCAACGTCGAGGAGATCCAGCCATCATCGCGCCGCTATCCGGGCATAATATTCACCCCCAACCGCGAAGTAGGCAACAAGATTCTCGAAGTCAAGGGACTCGCAGCCTCCGTCGACGGAGAGACTCTTTTCTCGGATGTGAACTTCCAGATCGAAAAAGGCGACAAAGTGGCGTTCCTCAGCCGCGACCCGAGGGCCATGACCGCTCTCTTCGAAATCATCATGGGCAACCGCAAGCCCGATGCCGGGGAATTCGACTGGGGACAGACCATCACCACCGCCTATCTCCCGCTCGACAACGGCTCTTTCTTCGAATCGGACCTCAACCTCGTCGATTGGCTCTGCCAATACAGCAGCGACTCGTCGGAGATATACCTGAAAGGATTTCTCGGCAAGATGCTCTTCAGCGGCGAGGAAGTTCTCAAGAAAGCCAGCGTGCTTTCGGGAGGCGAGAAAATCCGCTGCATGATCGCGCGCATGATGCTAACCGACGCCAACACGCTCGTGCTCGACTCCCCCACCAACCACCTCGACCTCGAATCCATCCAGGCCTTCAACAACACGCTGCAGAACTTCAAAGGTGTGGTGCTCATGTCGAGCCACGACCATGAGTTCATCCAGACCGTCTGCAACCGCGTGATCGAGCTGACGCCCAACGGCATCATCGACAAGATGATGGACTACGACGACTACATCGTCGACGAAAAAGTCGCCGCCGCCCGCGAACGACTCTATATCTAACATGGAGCGCGACCTCATACGCAGAATACAGGGCGGCGACCGGCAGGCCTTCGACGGCATATACAATCTGTATGCCTCGAGGCTTGTGGCCTACTGCCGCGCTTATGTAGGAAGCCGTGAGGACGTGGAAGAACTCGTGCAGGATGTGTTCGTGGCTCTCTGGAACAGCCGCGGAAACATCCGCAACTCCGAAACCCTCGGCCCCTTGCTTTTCCGCTCGATGCGAAACCGGATAATCAACTATTACCGGGCCCGCATCAACACGCCTCTTTATGAGGATTACGTGAACATTCGCGAAAAGAGGGAGGCCGAAGAAAGCCGTCCCGCTATATTTTATAATGAATTCATGCAGACCGTAGCCGACCGCATAGCCGAGCTTCCGGAGACTCAACGACGCGCCATAACGCTGTCGCGTTTCGAGGGAAAGTCTAACGAAGAGATTGCCTCCATTCTCGGCATTAAAGTGCAGTCGGTCAAGAACGCCATACACATAGGTCTCGGCAAACTACGTCAGGCACTCCGCGACTCCGAAGGAATAGATCTGCCGATTGTCGCACTGCTGTTTTCCCTATTATCTCTTTAACCTCTCAAATCCTTATAACTCCATGAACAGACTGTCGAATAAACTCAGAAACGATTCTTTATCGCCCGAGGAACTTGGGGTGCTCAGAAAATTATTGAACGCTCATTCCGATGACGAACTGGCGATGCTGTTTCCGGAAATCACCGATTCCGAGCAGACGCCCGAAGATGAAAAGGAGATAGGCGAGATTGTCAGGAATGTAAAACGCCGTCTCGACAGCCGCATCGTCGACGACAGTGACAGCCATCGTTTCAAGAGTATGCGGGCTCTGGCGGTAGCGGCCTCGATAGTGGCCGTGCTACTCTTGGGAGGAATCCTCACCCTCTGGCTCACGAACCGCGAACCGGCCATGAGCGCCGTCGCGTTTGCCTCAGGACCCGACGGGACTTCCTTCGCCCTTCTGCCCGACGGCAGCGGAGTGAGTATGAACCGCGATTCCGAAATCAGACTTGCGCCCGGTTTCTCCCCAACCCGCAGGGAGGCGGATTTCCGCGGCGAGGCATATTTCGAGATTGCAGAGGATGCAGAACATCCCTTCATGATTCATGCTCCGGGAATGGATGTGGAGGTGAAGGGTACAAGCTTTAATATTTTTGCCGTTCCGGATGCCGCATGTTCGGAAATATCGCTCGACAAAGGCAGCGTACGGCTCGTGGCAACGGGTAGCTCTCAAGAGGTTACCCTCAAACCAGGGGATTGCGCCATCATCGACAAGGCAACAGGCAGGATCTCCGTCACAGCTCCGGGAAGAAAATCGTCCGATTGGCGCAACAAGGAGATGTATTTCAACCATTCCGCGCCGGCTTACGTATTCCAGCGACTGAACGAGGCCTATGGACTTAGCCTCGACACTCTGCAACTCAGGAACATGAAAGAGAAATTCACCGGCGTCCTACCCTCCGACAACCTCGACGAGGCTCTCGGCATACTCGAAAACATTTACTCCGTAAAAATCGACCGCAATCAGAAATAAACCAACTCTCTTCCGACCTTTTCAAGCGCCATGCCTTCCCCCGGGCATGGCGTTTTTTATGGCGTTTTTACAGCCGGATGAAACAACTTCTAAAAATTTTTAATTATTTTTAGCTTTTGAGAGTACCGCGCGCAATTCCTGTTGTCCTTTTAGATAGAACTTCTGTAATTTCGGAACCTCATTACCCTAAGACTCTGTGAAATCTCAGCGTCTGATGTCATTCCAAACTGACGGAACTCTCTTGCGGGGAAATCCCTGCAAATAAGGCAAACGCACAATAACAATTTATAATACTTACTACCTGATTCATGAAATCTCAATGGAAAAAGAGGACCCTTCTGACGGTGCTCGTTGCCATCCTGTTGTCGCTCGGCGCACTTGCCGACGACCGTCTGGTGGCCAGCATCGACGTCAAGAACGTCACCGTGGAGCATGTCCTCAAGGAAATCGAGCGGCAGACTCCATGCCGTTTCTCTTATGCCGGCGATATTCTCAAAAATCTTCCGAGAGTCTCTCTGAAAAGCAAGAAGAGACCGGTAACCGAGATTCTCGACCGCATTTTCTCCGGCACAGGACTGACCTACAAAGCCGTATCCCCCAAGTCGATAGTAATCCTTGCGAAGAAAAAAGGATCTGATACGAAGGGTGATGAAACAGGCGTCCGGACCTCCGGAAAAAGGATCACGGGACAGATTGTCGACAAAGAGAAAGAACCGGTTATTGGAGCTTCGGTGCTGGTGAAAGGCACCCGCATCGGAGCTTCCACCGACCTCGACGGCAATTTTATTCTTCAGGACGTCCCGGAAGGGTCCACCGTCACCGTGACTTATGTGGGAATGACGCCGACCTCCTTTAAAGTCGGCCGCAGCGACCGCTATGATATTACGATGCAGCCTACAAGCGAAATGCTCGATGAAGTGGTGGTGGTGGGATATGGAGCCCAGAAGAAAGTGAATCTCACCGGCGCCGTCTCCACCCTCTCACAAGAGGAACTTAAAGACCGGCCCATCGACAACTTAGGGCGCGCCCTGCAGGGTCTGATACCCAACCTCAATGTTTCCGTATCCTCCGGTCAGCCGGGGGCGGGTGCATCGCTCAACGTGCGCGGAAACACATCGCCCAACGGCGGTAGCCCGCTCGTGCTTGTCGACGGTATCGAATCCTCGCTCGACCGCATCAACTCCAACGACGTCGAATCAATCTCCGTGCTTAAAGATGCATCTTCGGCCGCCATCTACGGTGCCCGCGGAGCTTTCGGCGTGATTCTCGTAACCACCAAGAGCGGCAAGTCGATGCAGAAACCGCAAGTGAGCTACAGCGGAAGTTTCTCAACTTCGAAACCCACCACTTCAACGGATTTCGAAACGCGCGGTTATTACTCGGCGAAAATCGCCGATTTCTTTATGCTCTCTTCGCAGAACACCCCCTACACATCCTACACCGAAAGCGACTATCAGGCCCTATGGGACCGTCGCAACGACAAGAGCGAGAATCCCGACCGCCCCTGGGTGCTGACCCGTGAGAGAAACGGCCGTCAGGAATATCTCTATCTTGCCAATTTTGACTGGTACAATTACCTCTACGATGACTCCCGCCCCACCTGGGACCATAACCTCAATATCCGCGGTGCCTTTAAATCCCTCTCCTACATGGTGTCGGGACGCTACAACCAGCAGAAGGGAATAAACCGCATCCAGCCCGACAAGTTCCGTTCATACAACTTCCGTGTCAAACTTCAGGCAGACATCACACCGAAACTTACAATATCCAACAATACGAAATTCTTCAGCTCCGAATATTCCTACTCCGGCATGGAAAGCGAATACGACAATTTCCGCCGCCCCACTCTTCATGCCCTCTCCTCTATGGTGCCGGTGAACCCCGACGGCACTGCCGTGTCGCACACCTCGATAACCAACTCTTCGGCCCATTTCCTGATGGACGGCTACAACGCCATGCTCCAGAAAGGGAAAAGCGGTGGCCACAAGAAGGTGAGGGAGTTCTCAACCCTCTTCGAAGTGCAGTATAAAATCATTCCGCAACTCGACATCAAGGCTGATTTCAGCTATACCTACGGCAATCTCCGCAACGACTACCGAAGCGTGAATGTGGAATATTCGCAATATCCCGGCGTGATTCAGACAGAACCCGAGGGCCGCTATCCCAACTCTTTGAAAGAGACAGTGTGGGACCAGAACTATTATGTGGCCGATATTTACGCCTCTTTTCAGGATACATGGAAAGACCTTCATAATTTTTCTGCAATCCTCGGTTATAACTACGAATCCAAACAATATCGCGATCTCGGAGCCAAAAACACAGGGCTTCTCTCGGAAGACCTCTCCGACTTCAATCTGGCCACGGGTAAAGATAATTTCTCAATCACCGGCGGACGCAACGAATATGCAATCATGGGCATCTTCTACCGGGCGGCCTATAACTACGACGGGCGCTATCTCGTGGAAGTCAACGGCCGCTACGACGGTTCCTCCCGATTCCCGCGCGGGAAACGCTTCGGATTCTTTCCATCCTTCTCCGTGGGCTACCGCATAAGCGAGGAGAAATTTTTCGAACCGCTCCGCAGCATCGTGAGCAACGCCAAGATTCGCGCATCCTACGGATCGCTCGGCAACCAGCAGATCGGCTATTACGACTTTATCCAGACAATCTCCACCGGAGGCCACATGAACGATTATTCCTTCAACCGCGAGAATCTCGGCAGCCACGCCACGGTCTCCGACCCCGTCTCGGCCAACCAGACATGGGAAAAGGTGATAACAAAGAACCTCGGTCTTGACCTCGGGTTCTTCAACAACCGTCTCTCCTTCACCGGCGAGGTCTATACCCGCGATGTCAAGGGAATTCTCGGACGCGGCAAATCGCTCCCCTCGCTCTATGGCGCTTCCGAACCCCAGGTGAATGCCAACGACCTCCGCACCCTCGGATATGAGCTGATGCTTACGTGGAACCATTCCTTCAACCTCGGTGGTTCCCCCTTCAGCTATTCCGTAGGCGTCAACTTCTCCGACTATACTTCGAAATATACCAAATGCGACAACCCGTCGGGCCTCATAGGCGATCCCTATGTAGGCCGCAAGGAGGGCGAGATCTGGGGATATATGGTCGACGGCCTGTTCCGCAACGATGAGGAAGCCAAGAGATATGCCGATGAAATCGACCTGAGCCTCGTGTCTCCCGGATGCTACAACGCCACCGGAGCCTACGGCACAGGCGTGCGTGGCGGCGACCTCCGCTATCTCGACCTCGACGGCAACAAGATAGTGAACAGCGGCAAAGGGACTCTCGACGATCCCGGCGACCGTCGAATCATCGGCAACTCCACTCCGCGCTATCACTACGGCATCAACCTCTCGGCCGAATGGAAGGGAATCGACCTCTCGGTTTTCGTCCAGGGAATAGGCCGTCAGGACTGGTATCCGGGAAGTGACAACATGCGCTTCTGGGGACCATACGCACGCCCCTATGGCACGTTCGTGCCCCGCAATTTCATGAGCGATGTCTGGAGCGAATCGAACCCCGACGCCTATTTCCCGAGGGCAAGAGCCTATTCCTCGCTCAACACCACCAACGGAACCGTATATTATGCCAACGACCGTTATCTTCAGAATCTGGCTTATTGCCGTCTCAAAAACGTGACGATCGGATATACCTTCCCGGCCAAGTGGATGTCGAAAATACGCATAACAAACCTGCGCATCTATGTCTCGGGCGAGAATCTTCTCACATCCACGGCTCTGCGCTCGCATTTCCTCGACCCCGAGCAGGCTTCGGCAGCCTCCAACAAACTCTCCAACGTATATCCCTGGAGCAAGACTTTTTCAGTAGGCGTAAACCTCTCATTCTAATCTGCACATACAATGAAACGCAAAACATTATATATTATCGCTTCCGTCGCCCTCCTCTCGCTCGTATCAGCGGGATGCGAGTCGGAGCTCGACCGCTTTCCGAAGGATAAGCTGACTCCCGACACCTTCTTCAAGACCGGTGCGGAATGCGAGCTTTACACCAACGATTTCTACACCATGTTCCCGGGAGGTTCCGATATCTATGGCGAAGACGCCGATATAATCTCGAAAACGAGCCTCAGCCCCGAGGTTATGGGAACGCGCACCGTTCCGGCCACGGCCTCAACATGGAGCTGGGATAAGTTGCGCGACATCAATTTCTTTCTCGAACATTCAGTGAATTGCACTGACGAGGAACAGAGGCGTCACTACGAAGGAATAGCCCGTTTCTTCCGCGCTTTCTTCTATTTCGAGAAAGTGAAACGATATGGCGATGTGCCATGGCTCGACGCCGCTCTCGATTCCGATGACGTCCGTCTCTATATGGGACGCACTCCGAGGGCCGAAGTTGTGGGTCACATGCTCGACGACCTCGATTTCGCCATCGACGCGCTGCCTGCTTCAAAAGAGCTTTACCGCGTCACAAAGTGGACGGCTCTCGCGCTCAAGAGCCGCGTCACCCTTTTCGAAGGTACTTTCAGAAAATATCATAACATCGAAGGCTGGGAGGAGATGCTGCGTCTCTGCGCCGAAGCTTCCGAAAAGTTCATCTCTACTTCGGGATATACGATAAGCAATACCGGATCCACCCCCTATCTCTCCCTTTTCTCATCGCTGAAGGCCGACGGAACGGAAATCATTCTTGCCCGGGCCTATAACAGCGACCTCGGACTGCGACACGACGCCAACGGGTATGTCACATCCATGAGCATGGGACGCCCCGGAATCCTCAAGGATGTGGCTGACATGTATCTCATGGCCGATGGCACTCCCTTCACCTCCCGCGCCGGATATCAGACGATGTCGCTGGCCGACCAGAGCAAGAATCGCGACAAACGCTTCGCGCAGACCATGCGCACGCCCGGTTACAAGCGCATCGGGGAATCTTCGGAGTCCGCTCCAAATCTCGCCATGAGCGAGACAGGCTATCAGCCGGTGAAATATCTACAGTCGTCGAAATACGATGCCTACAACGCCTCGATGGTCGACCTTCCTCTCTTCCGCACGGCGGAGGTATACCTCAATTTCGCCGAGGCGAAAGCCGAACTCGGCAATATCACTCAGGCGGACCTCGACCTCTCCATCAAGCCTCTGCGCGGCCGCGCAGGCGTAGCCTCCCTCTCCTTGGCTAAAGCCAATGCCGCTCCCGACCCATATCTCTTGGATCCGACAACCGGATATATCAACGTCAAGGGCGACTGCAAGGGAGTGATCCTCGAGATCCGACGCGAGAGAACCGTGGAACTCATAATGGAAGGATTCCGCTATTGGGACATTATGCGCTGGCATGAGGGACAACGCTTCGAACGCACTTTCCTCGGACTCTATTTCCCCGGTCCCGGCGAATACGACCTTAATGCCGACGGCAAACCGGACGTTTGCCTATGGACAGGTTCAAAGCCCTCCTCATCGGCCACTAACTCATACGAGATCGGCAAGGATATCTTCCTCTCCGACGGGAACTCGGGCAACATTATCCTGCATACCGACTATCCGCGCAAATGGACCGACCCGAGAGACTATCTCTATCCGGTGCCCACCGACGATCGGATTCTCACCCAGGGAGCCATCACCCAGAACCCCGGCTGGGCCGACGGCCTGAATTTTTAAGACTCTGTTACCAAGAAGAAAACAAAATGAAAACATATAAGATGATTCTCACCAACATATTGTTCGCGGCCGCGGCGCTCATTGCCGGCGGTTGCGACAGTCTCGAAGGCGACAATTCCGATTTCGATTTCGAGAACTCCGCCAAAGCGGAGGATCCGGCACGCCTACCCGACACCTACAGGCTGGCCACTTTCAACACCCACCGCTGTTCGCCGGCAAAGACAAACAACGCCAACTACGACAACACGGCGCGCGCCATCTCGCTGATCGACGCCGACGTGATAGCCCTGCAGGAGCTCGACCGCAACAACAAGTTCATCCGCCACGCTTTGGGCCAGCGCATCCGCAATCAGGTCAAGAACGTGCCCGAAATCCAGTTCTTCCTGGACGATTCGCTGGAGTATATCGACCATAT
>URNY01000100.1 GCA_900549375.1 uncultured Bacteroidales bacterium
CTCCGCCGACGCCTTCGCCACCCAGCATCAGGATGCCATCTACTTTTCCAAGCGGCTTCTCCCGGGCGACTGGCCGGATGAATTCGAAATACGCGGCGAAATTCTGATGCCATGGGAAGTATTCGAGAAACTGAATGCCGAACGCGCATACAACGAAGAGCCGCTCTTCGCAAATCCGCGCAACGCTGCCTCAGGCACGCTGAAGATGCAGGATCCGCGCGAAGTGGCGCGGCGCCATCTCGATGCCCGCTTCTATTATCTCCTAAGCGAACATCTCCCCTCCGACAGCCATTACGAAAACATGCTCGCCGCAGAGCACTGGGGCTTCAAGGTCTCAAAGGCCATGGCGAGACTTCATAGCCTGAAAGACGTTGACGACTACATTGCCTATTGGGATGAACACCGCAAGGAACTGCCGGTAGCTACGGATGGTCTTGTGTTCAAGGTCGACTCTTTGAAGCAACAGCTCAACCTCGGCTTCACTGCCAAATCTCCTCGATGGGCCGTTGCCTATAAGTTCAATCCGGAAAGGGCCTGCACTCCGCTCCGCTTTGTCTCGTTCGAGACGGGGAGAATGGGTATCGTTACCCCCGTGGCAAACCTCGAACCCGTGCTTCTTTCCGGAACTATAGTTAAACGGGCCTCGCTTCATAACGAAGACATAATGCTCGAGCTCGATATCCATGAAGGAGACTCCCTTTACGTGGAGAAAGCCGGCGAGATTATCCCGCAGATCACCGGTGTCGAGATCTCCGAGCGCAAGCCGGATGCCAGGAAAGTCACGTTCGTAAAGGAATGCCCCGAATGCGGCACTCCTCTTCGCCGCATATTCGGCGAGGCGGCCTGGTGCTGCCCCAACCGTTATGGCTGCCGCCCGCAGATCACCGGACGCATCGAGCATTTCTGCGCCCGGCGCATGATGGATATCGACGGCATCGGCGAGGAAACAGCCGAACTTCTCTATAAATCCGGCCTGGTGGAAAATATCGGCCGGATCTACGACCTCACGCGCGATGATCTCATAAATCGCGCGGGAACCGGTGTAAGAACTGCCGAAAGGATTATTGCCGGAATCGAAAGTTCCAAGCAGGTGCCTTTCGAAAGAGTGGTCTATGCCCTCTCTATACCCAACGTAGGCGAAACCACGGCTAAACGGCTTGCCCGTGCCGTGGTGAGCATGGAGAATATGAGGAGCATGACGGTCGAACAACTCGCCGCCATTCCCGATATAGGCCCGGTTATCGCGCAAGGCATCTACGATTTCCTGCGCGAACCTGTCAATATCGCAAATATCGACAAACTCACGGAAGCAGGCGTAAAAATGCAAGTCGACGAGGAGAGCCTCCGGCCTTCGGGAACGAGCCTCGAGGGGAAAACAATTGTTATCTCCGGTGTATTCGCTCATCATAGCCGCGACGAGTATAAGGAAATTATCGCCCGCGAAGGGGGAAAGAACGCCGGAAGCATCTCGAAAAAAACCTCTTTCGTTCTTGCCGGAGAGAATATGGGGCCCTCAAAACTTGAGAAATGCAAAGCGCTCGGGATTCCGATTGTCGCCGAAGATGAATTCCTCTCAATGATAGCAAAATAGCAAACTGTCAAAGCCATGAAAGTATCACCTTCTCTTCTGGCGGCCGATTTCACGAATCTCGCCGGAGATATAGAAATGATAAACCGCTCCGAAGCCGATATGCTTCATCTCGATGTGATGGACGGAGTGTTCGTACCAAATATCTCTTTCGGGTTTCCGGTAATCAAATCGGTTGCGAAAATATGCGAAAAACCTCTCGACGTGCATCTCATGATTGTGGAGCCTGAGAAATGGATCTCTCAGGTGCGCGATCTTGGCGCATGGATGATGAATGTGCATCAGGAAGCATGCGCCCATCTCTACAGCACGGTCTGCCATATCCACGAAGCGGGGATGAAAGCCGGTTTGACTCTTTGCCCCGCCACTCCCGTCTCTGTGCTCGAAGATATAATCGGCGAACTCGACATGGTGCTCCTGATGTCGGTAGAGCCGGGCTTCGGCGGTCAGAAATTTATCCCGGGAACGTTGGAGAAAACACGCCGTCTGCGTCGCATGATAGAGGAAACAGATTCGAAGGCTCTGATTGAAATCGACGGCGGAGTAAACGAAAAAACCGGAGCGGAACTTGCCCGCGCCGGTGCTGATATCCTTGTTGCCGGAAGCTATGTCTTCAATGCTCCGGATCCATCGAAAGCAATATCAATCTTAAAGAATCTTTAGACTCCATTGAAGGAGCTTTAGGCATCGTTCCTTAGATTCAGCCGATTAGAATTCATCAGTTGTAGGCCGGATAACCGTACTGATTCGGAGTCGGCTGCGACGGCTGTACGCAGAACACAATCAGAATGATCTGTCCCACAACCGGGATGAATCCTATCAGCCACCAGAGGCCGCTCTTACCCGTGTCGTGCAGGCGACGGAAAAGTACGCCGAGCGAGGGCAACAGCAGAACCAGATAAACTATATAGGAAATTACAGGAAGTCCGGAGCCTGCGGAATGGTTCACGGCCTGTATGCTCGACGGAATACCGAACAGACTGCCGATTATGAACGTGAACAATGCCCACCACCAGAATTCACTGCGCGAGGCGCGCCCCGAGAAGGTGCAATACTTGGAGAAGCATGTGCTTATTGATTGTGCGAATGTCATGATTTAATGTTTTAGGAATCTTTAGAAATCTTTTACATTATAACCGCAGACACCACATTATTGTTTCACAGGTATTGACAATTTGGCGCTTCTCAGCAACGGTGAAGTCAGCGTCAGTCCCGCGGGCTTCGCGAAATTCCCTTCAGGATCGAGTTCAAGATAGACAAGCAGCCTGCCGCCGGAAACGCGCCGCCGATGCAGTTTGGGATGCGTCATGTCATGATTGCCGGTGCTTTCCACTCCGAGAATCCTTACAGGACCGGAGACACGACAATCCACCATATTGTCGGACAAAGGAACCATATTTCCCGCATCATCCGTAATCTCCACGACGACATGCCCTATGGGATGCTCCTTCGTGAGTTCCTTCTCTTCCATCGCTGCGCGCACGGCATAGGGACGTCCGGTAGTTGCGATACGGTCGTCGGCCACTTTCGCGCCCGTTTCATCAAAAGCCTCCACTTCGAGCAGGCCCGGGTGGAATTCCAGATCCCAGGCAATGATTCCTTTCAAATCGTCGCGTTGAGTCAGCGGGCCATATTCCTTTCCGTCGAGCAGAAGTCGCGCGGATGCGGCATTAGTGTAGCACACCACTCTCACCGGGCGGTTCTCATCATAGTTCCAGACGCGCGAACTGTCGATCCGGAGACCCGGGTCGGTTCCTTCGTGACGTGGATATGTACCGAGATAGGCCACGGGGCGGTCGAGCCATAGCGAGGCGCGGAAAAGGCCACGCTGTTTCGGGAAAGAGCCGAAATCGAGCAACCCCGTGCCAAGACCGCGTGAAGGCCATCGGCCCGCTTCTCCCAGATAATCCGTTCCGGTCCATAGGAACTGACCGAATATATAGGGATTGTCGCGCACGGACAGCCACTGGTCGTATCCCTGACCGTTCTCGCTTCCATAGATCACGCGGTCGGGATAAGTCTTGTGGTCTTCGGCATACCTGTCTTCGGTATAGTTATACCCCACGATATCCACTGCTTCGGGATAGGCCGTGCGGTTCGACATCACAACGCCTGCCAACGCTCCCGTGACAGGACGCGAATCATCTATCTTCCTCACCACCGCGGCAAGCCTCTTCGCTATTTCACCTATTCGCTCGGCTCGCGGCGCTTTCGAATCATAGCCTCCGAAATTAGGCTGGTTGATTCCGACACTGTCGAGCACCGGATGCGAATACGGGTCATTGGGATAATCCACTTCGTTACCTATACTCCAGAAAGCCACCGACGGATGATTGCGGTCGCGGCGCACCATATCCGCCACATCTCTTTCGATCCATTCCTCAAAGAAATCGTATGAGCCATCGAACGAAGGCGTGCCGACGTTCCATCCCTCAATCCATTTGCGTTTGGGAAATTCCCATTCGTCGGAAGCCTCATCCATCACAAGCAGACCCATTCTGTCGCAAAGATCGTAGAGAACCGGAGCCTGAGGATTATGGCTCATGCGGATGGCATTGACGCCTATGGCCTTCAGGTTGCGGAGCCTTCGCTCCCACACCTGCTCCGGCACCACCGCCCCGAGCACACCTGCATCATGATGCAGGCACACACCTTTCACCTTCATATTGCGGCCATTGAGCGCAAAACCGTGGTCGGGGCTGAATTCGAGTTCACGCAGTCCCATGTAGGTCGTTGTGGAGTCTATTGTCTTGCCATTGCGCAGAAGTTTCACCTCCAGAGTGTAGAGATAAGGATCGTCGAGATTCCATCTGTGGGGAAACTTTATTCCCAGCATAAGGTCATTGCTTTTAGTGGCGTGTTTCTTTTGGGCTGTGGCTACAATATGCCCTGCCTTATCTCTGACCTCCGCAGTTATCGCAAGATCCTTCACCGGATTTTCCACCGCCACATCAACCTTGACGCGGGCTTTCGAGGGAGTGATTTTTAAAGCCTTGTAACCGACGCCCCATTGCGCTATATGCGTATCCAGGGCCGCGATAAGATAGACATCCCTGTAGATTCCGGAGCCTGTATACCAGCGTGAATCGGCATAACGGCTGTGATCAAGCTTCACGGCCAATACATTCTCACCTTTCTTCAGATAAGGCGTCATGTCGTACATGAAAGATATGTAGCCGTTTGGCCGCTTGCCGAGCAGATGCCCGTTCAGATACACCTCCGAGCGGTTATAGGCTCCTTCAAAATAGATGTAATGTTTCGGAAGGGTGTCGGTAACCTCGAAATGACGGCGATACCATCCGATACCTCCGGGAAGATAACCTGTGGCACTTGCCAGCGATGGCGACGGGACAGCCTCGACACTCCAGTCGTGTGGAAGGTCGAGCACCCTCCATTGAGAATCGTCGAAACCCTCTGCCGAAGCCGTTGAATCGGCGGAAAGAGAGAAACGCCAGCCTTTGTTGAACTTTTCCGCTTGGCCAAAAGAGACCTGCCCGAATGCCGAGGCAGCCGCGATAAGCGCGGCTGCCGATAAAGATATTCTGATATTCATGAAATTATACCAATATTTATACCCCTCTCCTATTCGAAAGTATAGACAATTGTAGTCACGCTTGCCGGGTCGAGGAAGACATCGTCGGCGGGGTTGAACCGGTCTCCCTGAAGATGTTTCTGCGAAGTGGTGGTATAGCGCCATACAGTCGCGGGGGTCTTGCCATCCTTGAAACTGTTGTGGATTTTCACGCCCTTCTGCTTGTCATAATTGGTATATACAGCCACGACAGTCTTTCCGTCGGCCGAAACGTATGCCGTTCCGAAAAAGTCTTTGTTCTCCTTTGCGGTAAGAGCGATGCGCTTGTATCCCGGACGCACGAAAAGGCTGTAGTTGCCGAGAACCCAAAGATTATGGGTAGCGCCAATCTTCCCTTCGGCCGTGAAGTCATTGCTGTATTCTCCACCTGCCGGTGTTGTCTTGATCAGTTCGAAGCGGTTCTTCTGGCTATAGCGTTCCACCGACATCGAGGTCCAGTAGCTCCATGAAGAGCAGCCCGCGGAAACGATATCATTATGGATTATACGGCTCATGTATTGCGCAATGTCGAATTCTGACACATCGTCGTAGCTGCCTCCGAGTTCCGAGGGCTCTTTGTCGAGCATCGACCATTCCGTCTGCCATACACGCACGCCGCGGTTGGTTGCGGCTGAATAGACTTTCGAACGGATGGAACGCATATCGTTCCAGTTGTCGAACGTCCAGTAACTGTGACCGCCGGCTATATTATCCACATGCTCCAGACCCCCGACATAGCATTCATGCGAAGGATTGAAAAACACGTTGATCTGGTTAAAACGGTCGCTGCCGTTTCCTTCGTAGAGATAAGTCCACGAAGCGGCTTCGGGGATAAGTATTTTCGTGGTTATCCCTTTTGCCGAGAGAGCCTTGTCGAGCTCGCGCACGAGACGGCTCACCTCTTTGTTCTGCCATCCCGAGCCCTCCTGAGAATCGCCGTCCCAATTATATTGCGGCTCATTCACCGGAGAGATATGCGTCACGTTATATCCTTCGCCACGGAAATGTGCCGCCACTTCCGCCATATAGACGGCGAAGTCATCATAGCAGTCATCTTTAAGATTGGCTTTATCCCGCGAGTCGGAGCGCCCCTGACCGTTGAGGGTGTATTGCACCAATGGAGAATTGCTGAAGAGCACAAACGACTCCACACCGTAATCCTTTGCCTGCTGCATGAAATAGCGCTGCCCAGCGCATTTGCTCCAGTCATATTTGCCGCCGGAGAGATAGGATTCCGCGCGGTTGTTGGCATTATTGTCGTTGATGCCGGATGCCGCGCCGAGTTCCGCGGTTCCCGCGCCGAGATTCACGCGCCACATGGAGAGGCCGATACCGGCAGGCTGTCCGCCGGATATGTTGCGCGAGAAAAGCAACTCCGAGAGTTTGCCGCGGTTCGTGGCCCAGTATTGGCCGATTGTGGCCGGAAGCCAGCAGTCGGAGGCTCCGAATCCCTCCATGGTCTGATAGGCCGTCGAGGCATCTATCTCCGTAGTCTCGGCGGTGCATGTGAAGTTGGCAACCGGCGATTTCACATCTGAATCCCCCGTGCCGGGATCCGGATCTACGGGTTGTTCATCGCCGCTTCCGGCAGGACGCTTTGTGGATTCTTCGGGGTCTTCCGAACATCCGGCAAGAAGAGCCATCGCGAGGCATCCTATTGTAAGTATCCGTGATATTTTCATTACTAAATATTTGAAAAATGCAGGGGACGGCCCCAGACAGGTCATCCCCTGCAAAATTACACATTTTGATTCAAACTGATTCTAAAAAAATCCTTTTTTACCTCAATGTTTACCATCCGGGATTCTGAACCAGAGCGCCGTTAGAACGCTGAATCTCATCCATAGGAATAGGATAAAGAAGGTCGCGGCTCTCCTGGAAACGGATTCCCTTGTCGCTGGATTCACCCTGATTATATTTCTCGTAGATATCTGCCTGATCGCTGAGATTATACGTCACGAAAGAACCGTCGGGACCCATGATGGTAGACATCACGCTCTTGCCGTCGTCCGTTTTCCAGCGGCGGATATCGAAAAGACGGTTCTGCTCGAAAGCGAGCTCCAGACGGCGCTCGAGACGTATGGCATCGCGCAGGGCCGTGCCTGAAGAAGTCACGTCCGGAAGGTTCACACGGCTGCGCACGCGGTTGAGCGCCGTGCGGGCATTGCCGTCGTCGCCGGTGGCGTTGCAAGCCTCTGCATAGAGCAGGAGCACATCGGCAAAACGAAGGATACGGTGGTTGAGAGGTATCTTTGTCTTGTCGTATACTGCCGGACGGTCTTCGAGCGGAATGAAATATTTGCGGATGATACGCGCACTCTTATGTATCGAAGGATCGATCACATAGCCGGTGGAATAAATAGCGTCGGTCCAGCCGAGTTCATCTTTGAAGGAAACAAATTTCGGGTCGTTGATGCCGCCGTTCACAAAAACTGCGGAATTGTTGTCGATGAATTTCTGGAACTGGGATTCTCCGGCGATTTCCGTACATCCCGTCTTGATGATTGTCCATCTCAGGCGCTCTGTATCGCCTGCCGCGATATAGGCGTTCTCAAGATCGCTCGTAGGCTGTCCCCACGACCAACCGTCGCCGATACCGTTGCGGCATCCGGTTATCACTGAAAGCGAACTGCCGAGCGAATACTGGTTGTCGTCCATAGTCTGGGTCTCGAAAATCGACTCTACGCTGTTGTTGAATTTAACGCTCCACACATCGCCGAAATTGGGAAGCAGGTCGTATTCGTTCTCACTGATGACCTTACCTAAAGATATTTTGGCATCGGCCGGCTTGTTGTCGTAGAGCTGAACTTTGCCTAAAAGCGACAGAGCGGCTCCGCGGGTGGCGCGGCCTTTGTCGGCCGGTGCATATTCGCTTTTCTGCGGGAGGATCTCGGCGATTTCTGCAAGCTCAGTCTCGCAGAACCCATAGACCTCCTCAAGAGTATTGCGGGCAATGCCATCGCCGTTGCTGATAGGTTCGGTGATCAATGGCACTCCGCCGAAATAGCGGGCGAGGTCGAAATAGAAGAACGCACGCAGGAAACGGGCCTCGGCGATACGCTGTTTTTTCAGAGTCTCGTCCATGTTTGCTCCGGGAATGCGGGCAATAGCCGTGTTGCAGGTATAGATGCCCTGATAGCGGGCGCCCCAGAAACTGGAAAGGATTCCGTTGGTGGGAGCCGCCGGAAGGAAGCATGTCACGTCGCGATAGCCATCGCTCTGGGATGTATTTCCGTCCCACATGTCGTCGGTGGTCATGTCGGCCAGAAGCCAGCCGTTGTAGATCTGCCACCAATCGTTTTTGGCAATCTCGAAATAGCATCCGCCCACAAACGCGTCCACCTCCTCTTCCGTCTGGAAATAGGTGTCAAGATTCTCGCTGCCGCGAACTTCCTCCGTAAGGAAATCATCGCATGATGTCATCGACATCAACAATGCGGCTGCGGCTGAATATATAATCGTTTTTTTCATTATTTTTCTTTCATTTTTGAATGTGAAGCAATTCCGGCTTCAGTTTCTTGAATTTGAAATCCGCTTCGAATTAGAATTTGAAATCAACTCCGAAGAGGTAGGTGCGCGGCGTAGGATAATTGCTCCTGTCGAGACCGGTGGCGATGGCGCCGCCGTCGTAGAACGGACGCTCGGGGTCCATACCCTTGTAGCTGGTGATTGTGAAGGGATTCTGAAGCGATACGTAGAAACGGAGTGTATAATCTTTCATGAAGCTCTTCGGAAGAGTATATCCCAACGTGAGGAGCTTGCAGCGGAAATACGTTCCGTCTTCAACATAGAAATCGCTTACGCGCTGGTAGTTCTGGTTCAGATCGGTATAGCTCAGTCGCGGGATGTCGTTGCTTGTGCCTGCGCCGTCCCATGCCGCGCCAAGAGTGCCTTTATATACGTTCTGGCCGCTTGCGCCGCTGTAGCGTCCGCGCTGGAGATTGAAGATGTCGTTGCCGAATGTGCCGTAGAAGTTGGCGGTAAGATCAAAGTTCTTATACCAGAACGACATGTTCAGACCCAGTGAGAAATCGGGATAAGGATTGCCTATATATTTCTTGTCTTTGTCGTTGAGCTGGCCGTCGTGGTTCTGGTCAACAAAAATCAGGTCGCCGGGCTGTGCGTCGGGCTGAATCATATTGCCATGTTCGTCGGTATGGGCATACACCTGCTCCCAGTTCTGGAAGATTCCGGCTGTCTCATAGCCGAAGAAGCGGGAGATGGCGCCGCCGTCCTCATTCTTGATGATGCTCTCGGAAAGCAGGTTGCCGCCGTCCCAGATAGGACCGTCACCTGTAAACTTGATTGCTTTGTTTCTTACTGCAGAGAGCTGAACACCGAGGTCATAGCGGAATTCGCCTACCTGATCGGCCCAGTTCACTGAGAGCTCAAGACCTCTCGCGCGCATTTTGCCGATGTTCTGTGTGATGGCGCCCTGCCATGTCGGAACGCCGAGAAGCAGCAGACTCTGCTTGGGATAAAGCATATCGTGCGAGGTCTTCTGGAAGAGGTCGAACGTCACGTTCAGTCGGCTGTTGAGGAACGACAGATCCAGACCGAAATCGAAGTCCTCTACAGTCTCCCATTTAAGATTGGGATTGCCCACGTTGCCCACGATTGTCGAAGGATAGCGGACGGGGGTATCGCCGAATACGTAATTCACATCATTATTCAGAGTCGTCATATAAGCTCCGTTGCTTATGGCCTGGTTACCCACGCGGCCCCAGCCC
>URNY01000101.1 GCA_900549375.1 uncultured Bacteroidales bacterium
GAATCCACTCCGCCCGAGAGCGCCAGAATCACGCGGTCGTCGCCAAGCTTATCCTTGAGTTCTGCCACCGTGCTGTCGATGAAGGAAGCCGGGCTCCACGAACCGTTGCATCCGCAGATGCCGAGCACGAAGTTCGACAGCAGCTGTGTGCCATCGGTGGAATGGTACACCTCCGGATGGAACTGTATGCCCCATGTCTGCTCACCCTCGATATGGTAGGCGGCGGCGCGCACATTCTCCGTAGAGCCGATTATACGGTAGGTTTCCGGCAGACGGGTGATGGTGTCGCCATGGCTCATCCACACCTGAGTGGGGGAAGGGAGGCCGCGCATCAGTGCATCCTGCGGGTCGACCACAGTCAGCATTGCCCGGCCATACTCGCGCGAAGGAGCGCCCTCCACCTCGCCTCCATATTCATTGGCGAGAAGCTGAGCGCCATAGCATACGCCGAGCAGAGGAAGTTTCCCCTTGATGGCACTCAGGTCGGGCTTCGGCGCATCTGCATCGCGCACCGAAGCCGGAGAGCCGGAAAGGATCACACCCTTCACATCGGCATCGAGCTCAGGTATCTTGTTGAATGGGTGGATCTCGCAATATACGTTGAGCTCGCGCACCCTGCGCGCTATGAGCTGCGTATACTGCGATCCGAAGTCTATGATTAGTATTTTTTGCATTTCAAAAATTCAGATTAGCCATTATAACAAACCGACTTAGCTACGACTGTAGTTGGGAGCCTCCTTGGTGATGGTAACGTCGTGGGGATGATTCTCGGTAACGCCCGCAGAGGTGATGCGCGTGAAGCGCGCGTTATGAAGCGCCTCGATGTTCTTGGCGCCGCAATAGCCCATGCCCGAACGCAGACCGCCCACAAGCTGATAGACAGTCTCGCTCAGCGTACCCTTATACGGCACGCGGGCCACGATTCCCTCCGGCACGAACTTGCTCGAATCCACTTTCTCCGACTGGAAATAGCGGTCCTTCGAACCTGCCTCCATGGCTTCCACGGAGCCCATGCCGCGATACGACTTGAACTTACGGCCATTGTAGATGATAGTCTCGCCAGGCGATTCCTCCACGCCGGCGAACATCGAGCCGCACATCACGCAGTTGCCGCCGGCGGCAAGAGCCTTCACGATATCGCCCGAATAGCGCAGACCGCCGTCGGCGATCACCGGCACGCCATACTCCTTGGCGACCTGCGACGCGTCGTATATGGCCGAAAGCTGAGGCATCCCCACGCCCGCAACGATACGCGTGGTGCATATCGAGCCAGGGCCGATGCCCACCTTGATGCCGTCGGCACCCGCCTCGATAAGGAAGCGTGCGGCCTCGCCCGTGGCGATGTTGCCCACAACGACGTCAAGATTCGGATAATGCTGTTTCACGAGACGCAGCGTATTGGCCACATTGGCCGAATGGCCATGGGCCGTATCGATCACCACAGCGTCCACTCCGGCCTCTACAAGCGCTTTCACGCGGTCGAGAGTATCGGAGGTCACGCCCACGCCCGCAGCCACGCGCAGACGCCCTTTCTCATCCTTGCAGGCCGAAGGATAATCCTGAATCTTGGTGATGTCGCGATAGGTGATAAGTCCGAGAAGCTTTCCATCCTTGTCGACCACAGGAAGTTTTTCGATCTTGTTTTTCAGAAGAATCTGTGCAGCCTCCGCAAGGTCCGGTTTGTCGGTGGTTACGAGGCGCTCGCGCGTCATAACTTCCGAGATGGGAAGCTCCATGTTCTGCTGGAAACGAAGGTCGCGGTTGGTCACGATACCGATCAGACGGTTTTCGCCGTCGACCACCGGTATACCGCCGATATGGTTCTCATGCATCAGTTTCAGGGCCTCCCCTACGGTCTGCTCCTTGGTGATGGTCACCGGGTCGTAGATCATGCCGCTCTCGGCGCGTTTCACCTTGCGCACCTGCGCGGCCTGCGCGGCTATCGACATATTCTTATGGATCACGCCGATGCCTCCCTCGCGGGCTATGGCTATGGCCATGTCGGCCTCCGTAACCGTATCCATCGCCGCCGACACAAAGGGAATGTTCAGCGGTATATGGCGCGAGAAGCGGCCCTCGAGGTTCACCATGTTAGGCGTCACCTCCGAATATGCGGGAATCAGGAGCACGTCGTCGAACGTCATGCCTTCCTGGTTTACTTTTTCATCTAAAAAGGACATTTGCTGAAGTTTTAGAAGGTTAGAAATTGGCGAGCTTTTCTGATACTGTGATAGTCTGCGTGCGGTCCGGACCCACGGAAATCATCCCCACGGGCACCCCGGTGAGTTCCTCGATTTTGCGCACGTATGCCTTGGCATTTTCGGGCAGTTCGTCGAACGTGCGGACGCCCGTGATATCCTCTTTCCAGCCATCAAGCTCCGTGAACACAGGCTTGCATCTCGACAGGCGTGAGATTGTGGATGGCGGAGTTTCGAGCAGCTTGCCGTCGCACTCGTAGGCCGTGCAGATCGACACCTTGTCGAGACCCGAGAGGACATCGAAGAGCATCAGCGCCCAGTTGTCGATGCCTGCGAGACGTGCAGTATAGCGGGCCACTACTGCGTCGAACCAGCCGATGCGGCGCGGACGGCCCGTGACGGTCCCGTATTCATGGCCGCGCTCGCGGATCTCATGTGCCCGCTCGTCGTGCAGCTCCGTGGGGAAGGGTCCCTCGCCCACACGCGTGCAATATGCCTTGGCCACGCCCAGCACATTGTCGACCCATTTCGGCGAGATGCCGGCGCCTACGGGCACACTGGCAGCCGACGGTGTCGACGAAGTGACGAAAGGATAAGTGCCATGGTCGATGCAGAGCATCATTCCCTGCGCTCCCTCGAAAAGAATCTTGGCGTCCGATTCAAGAGCCTTGTTCACAAGGGCCGAAGTATCGGTTATCATATGGCCTATCTGAGAGGCTATCTCCATATACTGGTCGTAAACCTCCCGGAAATCGAATTCCGGTAGGCCGAGCATCTTCAGTTCGCGGTTTTTCACCTCAAGGGCGGCGCGCAGACGCTCTGCGAAATACTCCGGTTCGAGAAGGTCGCCCATGCGCAGACCCAAGCGGCTGTATTTGTCGGAATAGGCCGGACCGATACCCTTCTTGGTGGTTCCGATAAGCTGTTTCCCTTTGATGTCCTCATAGGCGCCGTCGAGAGCAGGATGCCAGGGCATAACCATCGCCGCGCGGTCCGAGATATAGAGCTGATAGTCGGTGATGCCCTGGTCATGGAGCTTCTTGAGCTCGGCCATGACCGACACGGGATTCACCACCATGCCGTTGCCCATCACGTTGACCGTCTGTGGGTTGAAGATTCCCGAAGGAATGCTCTGTAGAGAATATTTATGGCCGTCGAACACGACCGAATGGCCGGCATTGTTGCCGCCCTGATAGCGGACCACCATATCGGCGCGGCAAGCGAAGAAGTCGGTCATCTTCCCTTTCCCCTCGTCGCCCCATTGAGATCCGATCACTACTAATCTTTCTGACATATGCTGTTTTTGTTATTTCAGTCCGTTGCGCTGATAGATATAATCCACATTTTTCATATAATAGTCGAGCGTGAAGCAGGCGTCGAGTTCCTCGGGAGTGAGAACGCCGCTCACTGTGGGGTCCTGACGCAGAAGCTCCTGATAGGAAGCTCCCTCGGCCATGGCGCGCATGGCTATCGGCTGCACGGTGTCGTAGGCCTGTTCGCGCACGAATCCCTTTCCGATAAGAGCGTTCATAACGCGCTGGGCGAAGATCACTCCGTTGGTGAGATAGATATTCGACTTCATGCGCTCCTCGAACACCACGAGATTCTCCAGAATTCCCATCATGCGGTTGAGCATATAGTCGAGAAGGATGGTTGCATCGGGCATCAGTATTCGCTCCGTTGCCGAGTGCGAGATGTCGCGCTCGTGCCAGAGGGCCACATTGTCGTAGCTCGTCATCATATATCCGCGGAGCACGCGGGCGCAGCCGCAGATATTCTCGCTCGAGATCGGATTGCGTTTGTGGGGCATCGCACTGGAGCCTTTCTGCCCCTTGCCGAACGCCTCCTCCACCTCATGCACCTCCGTGCGCTGAAGGTTGCGCACCTCCATGGCCATCTGCTCGAGGCTGGCACCGATAAGGGCGATGGTGGCCATGTAGCAGGCGTGGCGGTCGCGCTGGATCACCTGCGTCGATATGTCGGAAGAGGCGATGCCTAACTTCTCGCACACGTAATCCTGCACGAACGGCGGTATGTTGGCGAAGTTGCCGACAGCTCCGCTGATCTTGCCCACCTCCACACCGCGGGCGGCGGCGCGGAAACGCTCTAAGTTGCGCAGCATCTCGGCGCGCCAAAGCACCCACTTGAGGCCGAACGACGTGATGTCGGCATGGATGCCGTGGGTGCGCCCGATGCAGGGCGTATATTTATATTTCTCGGCCTGACGTCCGAGCATCGCTATATATTTCTCAAGATCCTCGAGCAATATCTCGTTTGCCTGGCGGAAAAGATAGCCGTTGGCGGTGTCTACGACATCGGTGGAGGTCAGTCCGTAGTGAACCCACTTCCGCTCCTCGCCCAGCGATTCGGAAACCGTGCGCGTGAAGGCCACGATGTCGTGGCGCGTCTGAAGCTCTATCTCCTTGATGCGGTCGATATTGAAAGTGGCCTTCTCATTGAGCAGAGCCACATCCTCTTCGGGGACAACGCCAAGCTTGCTCCAGGCCTCGGCGGCAAGAAGCTCAACCTTCAGATAGGCGTTGAATTTATTCTCCTCTGTCCATACCCGGCGCATAATGTCGCGCCCATAACGTTCAATCATCTATTTTGTAGTATTTTTTGCGTTAAGAATTTATTTCAGAGCCGCTTTTCCGATGTCGGTGCGGTGGAAAAGCGACGGGCAGTCGATTGCCGCCACATCGGCCAACGCAGCTTTGTTGGCCTCCTCTAAGGTGTCGCCGCGTCCTACGGCCATCAGTACTCGCCCTCCGGACGTGAGCAGGCGGTTGCCGTCGCGTTTGGTGCCCATGTGGTAGACGCTTCCTTTTACCTTGTCGAGCCCCCTGATCTCAACCCCCTTCTCGTAGCTTCCGGGATACCCCTCGGAGGCAAGCACGATGCCGAGAGCCGGTCGGGGATCCCATTCGGCCTCGAAGTCTTGTCCGTCGAGCACGGCCTCGAAGAATGCGTAGATATCGCTCTTGAGACGCGGAAGCACAACCTCCGTCTCGGGGTCGCCGAAACGGGCGTTGAACTCTATCACCTTCGGACCCTCGGCAGTGAGAATCAGGCCTCCGTAGAGCACGCCGGTGAAGGGTGTTTCCTCCTTCACCATGGCGCTTGCCACAGGCCGGAGAATCTTATCGAGAGCCTCGCGGCGGATCTCGTCGGTGATGAATGGCACTGGTGAATAGGCTCCCATGCCTCCGGTGTTGGGCCCTTTGTCGCCGTCGAACGCGCGTTTATGATCCTGCGCCACAGCTAAAGGATAAACCTTTTCACCCTGCACAAGACACATGAAGGAGAATTCCGGGCCTTCGAGGAAATCCTCGATAACCACTCTCCCCTTGCCGAAGCTCGAGTCGAGAAGCATGTCGCGAAGAGCAGCCTCGGCTTCTTCGTAGGTGGTGGCCACAACGACACCTTTTCCGGCGGCGAGACCGTCGTATTTCACCACTGCGGGCAGCGGGCGGTTGCGTACATATTCCCATGCGCTTTCGAATTCGTCGAACACGCGGTAGCCGGCCGTAGGCACGCCGTATTTGGCCATCAGTTCCTTGGCGAACTCCTTGGAACTCTCGATGCGGGCGGCGGATTTGTCGGGGCCGAAAATGCGCAGACCCTCGGCGCGGAACCTGTCGGCGACTCCGGCGGCCAGCGAGGCTTCCGGACCGACAACCGTCAGGTCGATGCCGTTGTCGCGGGCGAAGCCGGCCAGTGCATCTATATCGGTCACCCCTACAGGCACGCATTCGGCGATTTCAGCCATCCCCGGATTCCCGGGAGCGCAATATATCTTCCCTACCTGCGGCGAGCGGCTCAGAGCCTCCGCAATGGCATGCTCGCGCCCCCCGCTTCCTATCACAAGTACTTTCTTCATCTCCGCATCAATGTTTGAAGTGGCGCATGCCGGTGAAGAGCATCGTGATTCCTTTCTCGTTGGCTTTCTTTATCGAGTCCTCGTCGCGGATGGAGCCGCCGGGCTGAACGATAGCCGTGACGCCATATTTCGAGGCGAACTCCACGGTGTCGTCGAAGGGGAGGAAGCCGTCGGAAGCCAATACAAGTCCGGAGGTATGTCCTGCGGACTTGGCTTCCTCGAGGGCTATCTCTGCGGAGCCGACGCGGTTCATCTGGCCTGCGCCGACGCCAACGGTGGCGTTGTTCTTAACCACTGCTATGGCATTCGACTTCACATGCTTCACGATGCGCCAGCCGAAATTCATGTCGGCAAGCTCGGCCTCGGTCGGCTTGCGCTCGGTGACACACATGTCGGCCGTGATCTTCTTGCATTCGAGGTCGGCGTCCTGAACGAGCAAACCGCCCGTGACGCCCGTATACTGTTTCTGGGCCACATCGCTCTTCTCCATCTTCACTTCAAGCAGACGAAGATTCTTCTTTGAGGCGAACACCTCGAGAGCCTCCGGCTCGAAAGAGGGAGCCATCACGATCTCTAAGAATATCGGCTTCATCAGTTTCGCGGTCTCGCCGTCGAGCGGACGGTTCACGGCCACGATGCCGCCGTAGATGCTCACCTTGTCGGCCTCGTAAGCCTTTGTCCATGCCTCCTTGATGTCGGTGCCGACAGCGGCGCCGCAGGGATTCATATGTTTGAGGCCCACAGCGAACGGCTCGTCGAATTCACGCACGATCTGAAGAGCGGCGTTCGCATCCTGGATATTGTTGTAGGAAAGCTCTTTGCCGCCGAGCTGACGGGCGTAGGCCACTGAATAGGGCACCTCCGTCTCCGAGCGGTAGAACATCGCTTTCTGATGGGGATTCTCGCCGTAACGCAGGCTCTGCACCTGATCGAAGGCAAGGAAGAGTTTCTCCTCCATGCCGGCCTGACGGCGCATGTAGGAGGCGATATGCGAGTCGTAGAGAGCGGTGTGGGTATATGCCTTGGCCGACAGACGCAGACGTGTCTCAAGTTCGGTGTTCCCCTTCTCGCGGATCTCGGCAAGCACGCGGTCATAGTCCGAAGGGTCGCACACCACCGTGACATCGCGGAAGTTTTTTGCAGCGCTCCGCAGCATCGACGGGCCGCCTATGTCGATATTCTCCACGGCATCCTCCATCGTAACCCCCTCCTTGGCTATCGTGGCCTCGAAGGGATAAAGGTTCACGCAAACCATCTCGATGGTCTCGATGCCGTTCTCCTTGAGCTGGCTCATGTGGCTCTCAAGGTCACGGCGTCCGAGAAGACCGCCGTGCACTTTGGGATGCAACGTCTTCACGCGGCCGTCGCAGATTTCCGGGAAACCGGTTATATCGCTGATGTTAATAACCTTAACACCGTTTTCGCGCAGTTTTGTCATTGTTCCCCCGGTGGCTATTATCTCCCAGCCGAGTTCCTGAAGGGCTTTGGCGAATTCCACCACTCCCCTCTTGTCGCTGACACTGATAAGTGCTCTCATATCTTTATTCTGCTGATGAATTTTTCTTGTTTTACGGTTGAATTCTTTCTTTTTTGAATCACTTTTTGACAGTGACTCCCTCACCTTCCACTACGCGGCCTATCACGGAGGCGCGTTCGCCGCATTCGGTAAGGATCTCTATGGCGCGGGCTGCATCGGCCTCGTCCAGTGCGAGCACCATGCCGATGCCCATGTTGAAGATGTTGAACATCTCGCGGTGAGGTATCTTTCCATATTTCTCAAGCAGACGGAACACCGGAAGAATCTCCCAGCTTCCCTCCTCAACCTCTATCCCCTGACCGGGCTGCAGGATGCGCGGTATGTTCTCGTCGAATCCACCGCCGGTGATGTGTGCAATTCCATGCACATCTATCTCGTCAAGCACCTTGTGTACCTGTTTCACATAGATCTTCGTGGGAGTGAGCAGCATCTCGCCGAGAGTGAGATCGCCTGTCTCATCATATTTGCGGTCGAACTCCAGATCGCAGTCCGACACGATCTTGCGCACGAGGCTGAAGCCGTTGGAATGCACGCCCGAGGAGGCTATCCCTACGAGCAGGTCGCCCGCTTTCACTTTCGAACAGTCTATAAGGCGGCTTTTCTCCACGGCGCCCACTGTGAAGCCGGCTATGTCGTATTCCCCTTCGGAATACATTCCGGGCATCTCGGCTGTCTCGCCCCCCACGAGGGCGCACCCAGCCTGACGGCAGCCTTCGGCCACACCGGCTACGATCGATTCAATCACCTCCGGATGGTTTTTCCCTACGGCCACATAGTCGAGGAAGATGAGCGGTTTCGCTCCCTGGGCAAGCACGTCGTTGACGCACATCGCCACGGCGTCGATGCCGATTGTGTCATGTTTCTCGAGCGAGAATGCGATCTTCAGCTTGGTGCCGACACCGTCGGTGCCGCTCACGAGTATCGGATGCTCATAGCCGAGCGACCCGAGGTCGAACATGCCCCCGAACGCCCCGATGTTCCCCATCGAGCCCGGACGGACCGTGGAGGCGACATGCTTCTTGATGCGCGACACCACTTCGTAGCCCGCCTCAAGATTCACGCCGGATGCTTCATAACTTTTTGCCATTATTCTTAAATTTTCCTGTTTATTCCTGATTATTTGAAATAAGCCACTGCGTTGGCGAAGATATTCTGGTTCTTGTTGCCATGGATATTCTTCATAAGTCCGTCGGCAAAGCGTTCCGAATGGCCCATCTTGCCGAGGATGCGTCCGTCGGGCGAGATGATGCCCTCTATGGCCATCGTCGACCCGTTGGGGTTCATCGGCGAGGTCATGGTGGCATTGCCGTCGGCATCGGTATACTGGAAGGCTATCTGTCCTGCGTCGAAAAGCTGTTTTGCCAGCTTCTCGGAAGCCATGAACTTACCCTCGCCATGAGATGCGGCCACGCTGTGGAGCTCGCCCGGCTCGAAACCCGAGAGCCACGGCGAGGCCACGGAGGCCACGCGCGTTGTCACGATCTGCGATATGTGGCGGTTGATGTCGTTATGGAAGAGTGTGGGCGATTCCGCCGACAGCTCCCCTATCTTGCCGAAGGGAAGAAGACCGGATTTCACGAGGGCCTGGAAACCGTTGCAGATACCCAGAATCAGTCCTCCCCTCTCTTGCAGACGCTTGATGGCGCTTTTCACCGTTTCATTCAGCAGCACGTTGGCGATGAACTTACCCGATCCGTCGGGCTCGTCGCCGGCCGAGAAGCCGCCGCTGATAGCTAAGATATGGCAGTTGTCGATATGCTCGGCCATCTCTTTGGCGCTCCGCTCTATATCCTCGGCGGTGAGGTTGCAGAACACGCTGCTTCTAACCTCTGCCCCTTCGCGCTCGAAGGCTTTCGTCATATCGTAGTCGCAGTTCGTGCCGGGGAATACGGGAAGATAAACCACCGGATGCTCCGTCTTCTCCCCTTCCCAGCGAGCCGTGTTGCGGCCCGACGCTGCATCGGGTGCGCTGCCTGTGACGCCGCTGCGGTCGGGATAGACTGCCGTGAAACGGCCGCGGTTCGTCTCGAAGGCTTCCTCAAGGGATACCTCCTCGCCGTTGACGCGCAGAACGTTTTCGGCTATGGTGTGTCCGATAAGTTCGGCGCCGGGGAAGGTGAGCTCACGCTCGCTCTCCACGATTATCGAGCCGTGGCCGAAGTCGAACAGATCCTTCTCGTCGAGCTGAATCTCGGCTCCTATGC
>URNY01000102.1 GCA_900549375.1 uncultured Bacteroidales bacterium
GTGACCGAGCCCCCATCCACACGGACTGTACCCAGACGGCGCTCCCACGCCTGCGCCGCTTCCTCTCTGACCTTCTCAAAATCGAAATCCGGAATCTCCGCCTCAAGGTTTCTTCGCGCTCCCTCAAGCGATGTAAAAGAGCTCCCCGCCTTGAAAAGCACGGGGCGCGAAGCTTTCGTCTCAAAGGAGATGTACGCTCCTATACCCGCCGCGCTGTCAGCATGAAGCACTCCGCGCCGGACCTCGTCGCCGCGGAATGTGCCCGCGTCGGTGATACGCAGATCCGCGGGATATCTCACCACAAACCATCCCGAGAAGCCTGCCGGCTCCCCCTTTCCCTGATAAATGCGGTGCACGGGATTGCAGCCCCGGATCTCGCGTCTTGCCGTGTCGACCTCTATCATCCCCTGCGCCTCGTCGGAATTGGGATTCACCACTAAATGGCCCGTCCCGTCCTTGTCGTATATGAAGCGGAATATGCCGGAGCGGGAGAGCCCTGCCATCTCGGCGTGAATCCCCTCATCGGGAAGCCGGACCGAATAATGGTCGGGACGGGCGGTTTCCGAGCCTTTGTCGATTCGTGTGGCCCTGCGGCCCGGAGACGTGCGGAGCTTACCCGCCATAGCATGAAGCGTCATCGAACCGTAATCCTGCGTGCAGCCCCCGTTGATCCAATGGCTGTTGCGGAAGCCCTGAAGCAGATTATCGGCGAAATAATAGGGCGCCACGCATTTCTTCTCCGTGTCGCGGGTCTGCGGTGTCCATAGAGTCATGCCATGAGGCACGCCCGCGGCCGGAACCGTCTGACCGTGTTCCTCCGAACCTTTGCCGAACTTGCCGGCCGTTCGCGTCACGGCCGCCGCGCTTCCCACGCGGGTATCCACCATATCGAGCAGACGCTCCGCTTTGGCTCCGGGCCCTCCGGAAAAGAGAATCAACGCAGCCGCAATCGCCACCATCTTACGCTTATATGCCATTCTTCTTGAATATTTCTGAAATAATTACGAACTTTGGAGAACCAATCTCCTCTCAAACCATATCTATCTTATGACATCCGATCTCACAGCCATTCCCCAGTCGGCCGCACCGGTGGCCTCAAAGAAACGTCTTCTTTCGCTCGACGTGATGCGCGGACTCACCGTAGCATTCATGGTGATCGTCAACAACGGAGCAGGGCCCGAGAGCTACCTGCATCTCAGTCATTCCGAATGGAACGGCATCACGCTCTGCGACCTCGTGTTCCCCTTCTTCCTATTCATCATGGGAATCACCACCTATCTCTCGCTCTCGAAACGGAATTTCGCCCCTTCGGGAGCCACGATCCGCAAGATCGTGAAGCGCACGCTGATAATCCTGCTCATCGGCTGGGCCATCCATTGGTTTTCCAACGTCTGCCACGGCAAAGGATTGCTCGACTTCGGACATCTGCGTCTCACCGGCGTCCTCACCCGCATAGCGCTCTGCTATGGCGTGGTGTCGCTTCTGTCGCTGGCTCTCAGCCGCAAGGCCATGGCCTGGACCGCCGCCGCGCTGCTCATCATCTACGGAGCGATTCTCCTGCTTTTTAACGGCTATGAGAACGGGCCGGCAAACGTCAACGCCATTGTCGACCATGCTCTCCTCCCCGATGGACTTCTCTACACCAAACGTCCCGTCGACCCCGAAGGAATCTTAGGAACCGTCCCGGCGATCGCCCATACCATCATAGGCTTCTGCTGCGGAGCCATCCTTGCCTCGCGCGAGCCGCTCGACCGCCGGTTGCTGCGCCTCTTCGTCTGCGGCGCACTGCTCATCGCCGGAGGCTTCCTCCTGAGCGGCATCCTGCCGGCCAACAAGCGCATCTGGTCCCCCAGCTATGTGCTCATCACCTGCGGACTGGCAGCCGCGTTGCTCGCCACAATCTCATGGTTTGTCGATGAACGGGGGATGCGCCGCGGACTCGGTTTCTTCGAATCGTTCGGCGTCAATCCCCTGTTCCTCTATGTAGTGGCCGATATACTCGGCATCATCTTCGGTTCGTTCGGCGTGAGCAAAGCCATCTACGCCTCGCTCTTCGCGGCAATAGGCAATCCGCAGCTCGCCTCGGCCATCTATGCCGTCGGGCTCATGCTGCTCACCGGCCTCATCGGCCTGCCGCTCTACCTCAAAAAAATCTATATAAAAATCTGATTATTTCTTGAGCTGTTTTCTGACTTCCACGCTGCCGTCGGAATAGAGCACGCGCACTATCGTGACGCCCGCCTCCGCGGGGCTCTCGATGCGGACGCCCTGCGGCGTCCAGTACTCGCGGCCGATCTCACTGCGCGTAGCGCCCTCTATATCCTCTACAGCCGAACTTGCGGCCAAAGCCGCTATCTCGGTTTCCGACAAAGCGCGGTTATAGACTTTCAATCCGCCTATGCGTCCGCGTAATAGCAAACTCTCCGTGAGCTGCCCGCGACAGAGATAAGTAAGCAGCCGATGCTCGGGAAGGGCTCCGGCAAAGTTTTCCTCACCGGCTTTCACGCCGTTCATATAGAGTGCGGCCTTATCCCCCTCGAGAGTGAAAGCCACATGCGCCTCTTTACCTATCTCGGCTGCGGGACCGGTTATCTCTTTCTCAACACTGCCATTGACGGCACGGAGCACCGACCGGCCGTTTTTACGGACGCTCAGCTCAAGAGCGCTACCCTCTCCGGCTCCTGTAGTGAAAAGTGTCTTGTCATCGGAACGCGAGCCGAGCTCCACATTCATCATCACGGTGAGATTACGCCGCTGCATCAGCGTATAGGGAAGACGGGCAAACTGGGAGCCACTCGGATTCCATTTGTTCTTTCTGAAATCCGTTATATCGCTCTCCACAATCGAGAAATTGTTGGCCGTAACGTCCTTAAGATCGGAGGTCATCGGGAAATCGGCAATCAGTCCCAAGCCGCGGGGAGCGGCCTCAACCGCGGAGGAAGCCGCCGAGCGGTTGCCGGCGAGATCTTCCGCGCGCACCTTATAGCTGTAGGTCTTCTCCTCCGTGGAATTGTCGATGAATGTAGTAGCCTTCAGTCCGCACGCTATCGTCGAATAGCTGTCGCTCCCCTTCTCGGCTCTCATTACTGTATATGTTACGCCATCGGCGCTCGACGATGCATTCCATTCCAGAACTACCGATGCATTGTTGGCCGAAGCTTTCAGAGAGGCGGGTGCTTCCGGAGCATCGAATTCGAGTTCCGCAACCGCGGGGAGCAGACGCCATTTCTGGCTGTCGAGGTCGTTGCGCTCGTTCTGAACAACGTTGGCGGTTGCCGCCGATGCGGGGCATTCGAGATAGAGTCCGCTATGTTTGTTGCGGATATGGAACCATCCTTCGCCGTCATATTCCAGCGCCCATTGCTGAACGGAGTTGTTGCCCGCTCCGTAGGCTATCACCTTGCCGCCGACCTCCAAATTCCAGTTGAGATTATCCATGGCCTGGCCATCCTTGGAATTGCGAATAAAGAAATAGCTGAAATCGCCGCCGATATTGTAAGGCACCGGCGTGACGTTCCAGAGCTGATGCGCCCCTTTTGTATATGTCTGCTGTTCGATCTCGCTCAGGTTGGCAGTAGAGCCGCCGGCGCCGCCGAGAACTTTCCGGCTCCCTTTGTTCACTATCGCATATTCGCCGTCGATCACGGGGCGGATATCCTCGCCGTTCTCGATGCTCACCACCGTCTCTGCATTCCGCTGGAGTTCCGTCTGATAAGTGCCGTTCGGATCTCCGGGGAGTGCTACGGAATATTCGCGCGCCGGGCCATAGCCGTTCACGAATATATCGCCCTTCAGCGATACGATGTTGAACACCGAGGGACGCGCCTGACGCTCGGAGCATCCGAAGAAGCCCTGCAGCTTGCCGTCGGGAGAGCGGTAGACGGAGCCTGCCGCCCATGCGGAGCGGTTCTCGGCATATCCCAGACGCTTGCCGAAGCTCGCTTTCATGAATTCGCCGCGGGCCTGCTCTGCCGTTCCCCACCAGATGCCGGTCTGCATACCGTATTCCACGCCCACCATAGCCTCCATCACGTTGTGGAGCTCGTCGGCGGTGGCATACTTGCCATCCTCGCGCACACGGCTGAAGAAAGATGCGTAATTGTCGAAAGAACCCGCAAGCTGATGCGTGTTCCCCTCATCGAGATATTCTTTCAGGTAGTCGTACCAAGAGAGAGCCTCGTCGTTGTTGAGTGTATTGCCGCCGCTTACGCGTATGTCGAGGAAGCGGGGATAGGTCTCATGATCATTGAGACATTTGGCAATCTCGAGGAAAAGCTCTTTCGGAGTGCCGTTCACTTCGAGGTCCGGCTCATTGAGGGGAGCGGCGCTGACCACTCTGTAGCCTTTGGCCTCCACGGCCGCCGCGGTGGCGTCGATAAGGTCGGCCCAGCGCGGACCCTGCTCCTTTACGTCGCCGATATACTCTTTCGGCGAGTGCCAGGGATCCTCCGGATTCTCATATTTGTAGCCGCCATAGACCTCCTTGAGCATGTTCACTCCGTCGAGATTGAGGGCAATGTCCACTTTCTTACCGATAAGCGCCACGTTCTTCATCCTCTCGTCGAGAATCTTCGCAAGCGCTTCGGGGAGCACGCCCCGCTGAGTCACCTGAGCCTGCGGGGTGAACGACACGCGGGCCACACCCACGGCATCTTTGCCGGCGAAGCGGACGCCCCGCAGCATGTTGCCGTAATCGTTCCATGCCGTGTCGAAGCCCCATAATATCGGCAGACTCTTACCCTCGTCGAAAGGATTGAAGAAAACGCGATAGTCGGAGTTCTGAGGCAGGATATAGTTTCCCCACGATGAGGGCGTTTCCTCCGCTGCGGCAAACGGGACCGCGAGCGAGGAAAGGAGAATCGGAAGAAGAAATTTTTTCATGAGTTTTGATGGTGATGTAGTGTAGTTCGGTTAACGATAAAGAGTATGTAAGTTTCTATGAAACTTTCTCTAACAGCCGGAGTACGTCGGCTTCGGTGGCCGAGAAAGGGCCTTTCCTTTCGAGTTTGAGGGTGCACATGGCAGCGGCGAAGAGTCCCGCCTCGCGATAAGACGCGCCACGGCTCCGCTTGTAGAGGTAGGCCGCCATATAGGTGTCGCCGCAGCCTGTGGCGTCCACAAGCTCCCGGGCCTCGATGGCGGGAATGTCGTAGAACACGCCGCCGGTGTAGATCACGGAGCCTTTGTCGCCAAGCGTCAGCAACACCTCTCGGCATCCCCATTCTGCAAGTATGCGGGCGGCCTCGCGCGGGTCGGAAGAGCCCGTGAGCACCTCCATCTCCTTCTCGTTGGCCTTCAAAATCGAGATGTAGGGCATCGCCTCGCGCTTCTGCTCATAGTCCACGGCCACCACATTCTCGCCCTCCACCTTGCGCAGATACCCCTGGGCATCGACCGAGACGGTGCCTTTGGCGGCAAGCGCCTTGATAACGTCGAGACTGAAATCGTCGGCAAGGAGAGTGCCGAGATGATAGACCTCGGCATCAATATCGGCGAGACTCTCCGGCGTAAAGGGATCGGCTTTGGCCAACACCCGCTGTGTGCGGTCGTTCATATTCTCTCCGTAGCGATTCTCGAAATATACCGACCGGCGGCTCGGAACCACCGTCACGTCGAGCCCGTCGGCGCGAAGCTCATCCACCACTCCCATCTCCGTCTCGCCGAGGGAGGTGACGAGGCGGAAGCCTTCATGTTCGAAATTCTTGAGCGCTTTGGCGAAATAATAGGCCGTGCCGCCGGGCATATGTGCCTCGAAACGGGGAGTGATCACTTTGTCGAGCGTGATGTGTCCCACGCAGCATATCCTTGTTTTTGCAGTATCTTTGTTTGCTTCTTTATTTGCAGTCATTTCATTCATATTTATCCTGCAAAGTTAACAAATTTTCGCGACATGCCCGCTCTCACTCCGCTCCGCGCACCTCCGGGCAGTCCACTAAGCGATATTCGCCGGCATACCCGGGGAATCCGGCAGCCTCCACTTCAAAATCGCGGAGAGTGATGCGCGAGGCGTTCTCGGCGAAGATACCATAGACGGGCGATTTCAGGAAGCCCTCGCCCTCGCAGGGGCGTCGGTCGTAGACTCCGCCGGGATATGAGGAGGTTTTCTTCAGATCGATCGCCACATTGTCGAAGAGTATGCGAGATACCTTTCCGGGAGTGTCGCAGCCGATGAACACGCCGTTTTCCGATGTTGCGGATATGTTGATAAACCGGATGTCGCTCACCGGCCCGGCCTCACCCTTCACCGCCCCTTTGGGGAACCGCCAGCCGGCATCCTTGTGGTTGCCGCGGGCGCGGGGATAGGAGGTGACATATATCGGTTCCGATTTTCCCCACCAGACATCTGAGAAGAGCCGGCAGTCGAGAGTGATGTTGGAGAAGGTGACATTCTCAACGGAGCCTTCATCGCGGTTCTGAATACCGATTCCGCGGTTGGAGGCCGTGATGATGCAGTTGTCGAAGAGCACACGCGCTATCCGGTCCATATTCTCCGAGCCGATCTTCACCGCGCAGGAGCGGGAAGTCATGATGCAGTTCGTCACCACAATATCCTCGCATGGGCCGTATTCCTCATATTCGCGGCGGTTCTTGAGGCAGATGCAGTCGTCGCCGCTCTCGATGAAACAGTCGGAGATTCGCACCTTCCGCGAATGGTCGATATCGATGCCGTCGCCGTTACGCACCTTCAGGTTGTTGAGCAGTGAGATACCGGATATGGCCACATCGTAGCATCCCACAAGATGCACTGTCCAATAGGCGGAATTGGCGATAGTGACATCGGAGATATTCACCTTGCGGGCATTCACGAGCGTGAGCACATGCGGCCGCGGGTCGAAGTCGGTTACCGGTTTCAGTTCGAAGGAATCGTCAAGCTCGGCACCCATGAACGCCACGGCGTTGCCGTCGATGCGTCCCGTGCCGGATATGGAGAAGTTTTCGATATCCTTGCCGTGGAGCCACATCATCCCCTCCCCTTCGTTCTTGCCGAAAGCGCTCAGATGATAAATGCTCTCGTCGGGATTGGCAATGAGCATGGAGTTGGGTTCGAGATGCAGGTCGACAAAGGAGCGCATGGCGAGCGGTCCGGCCATGAAAGTCTTGCCGGCAGGAAACACCACGCTGCCGCCTCCGGCTTCGGAGCAGGCATCGATGGCACGCTGTATCGCCGCGGCGTCATCGGTCAGGGCGTCGCCTTTCGCCCCGAAGTCCGTCACGTTGAAATCACGTGCCGAGGCGGTCAAGACAGTCAAAGCGACAAACGAAATCATTAAGAATTTTTTCATATTAAATATCAAATTTAAATTTCGCAATAATGTCATATCAGAGATCCCATTGGTTGCGTGGACGCAATATATTGCAAAGCGTCCCGGGGTTTGATGCGTGGACGCAATATATTGCGTCCCTACCGCGCTGTCCAATCGATTTCAAGCGTGTTGCGGGCCATCGAGAGGATGATGGGGAGGCGGTCGTTGTCGCTTATCGTCAGCGCGGCGCCTTCGGCGTCGACTGCGCGGAGCACCGGGCCTAACGCCGGATCAGTCTCGCGTCCCTTCAGCTCATAGCGCACTCCCCCGTAGGTCATGGAGCCGGCGCGAAGTTCGCGGAGGGCGCGGCGCGAAATCATGGCGAAGGTCTCGTTGTCGGGAAGCCCTATGTCGTTGCCGTCTTCCGGCATCAGGAAGCTGAGCGAGTTGCCGTTTTCCACAGCTTCGCGACTCATCCGATAGCTGCCGCGCCACCATTTGAGGTTCCGCTCTATCCCCCAGTGAAGCGTGACCGCTCCGTCGCTTTCAGGCGTGAAGACATAACGGAAGCGGCGCGTCTGTCCGTGAAGCTTGTACACGAAGCGCAGTGTGTCACCCTGCTCGGCAGGAGCCACGGCGCCGCCCTTCCCCTCCGTTTTCTTCACATCTTTATTCGCGGCCATAGCCCGGTGTTCATAGCCGGGAGCGGAAAGTGCCGGCATGTCGGGCAGGAGCGACGCACCCCACTTTCCGGGCTTCTTCCCCATCCGCAGGCGGAGCGTGCCGCCGCGCATTATGTCGGCATGGCGTATGGCCGACCATGGATATGGTTTGCCGTCGAGCGTGGCATCTACGATAAACCGCCGGCTGTCGGAAAGGTCTTCGGCCACGATGCGGAACTTGCGGCCGTTGGCGAGTCCATATTCCGCAGATTTCACCAACGGCGTATGAATCAGATAATAATCCTGTCCGGCATTCGGATAGAGTCCGGTGATATGGAAGGCCAGCCAGGAGGACATGGCGCCGGAATCATCGTTGCCTGGAAGTCCGCGGGGCGTGTCGTTATAATTCTCTTCGATTATCCGGCCTACGGTCTCGCCGCTGAGGTCCGGACGCCCTATCCAGTGATAGAGACAGGGGCTGAGGAACGAGGGCTCGTTGTTGACGTTGAAATAGCCGGAGCCGAAGAATTTGTCGAGACGGCGTCCGAATGCTTCGGGTCCGCCGCATTTGGCAATCAGTCCGGGCACATCGTGCGGTATGCTCAGCGAATATTCCCAGGAGGAAGCCTCATAGAAGAACATGCTCCACCAGGGGGTGTACCATGGCCCTTCGAACGTGACAGGCGTATACCGGAACCGAGGTTGACGAAGTTTGGAATGTCCGTAGGGAATGCTGTCGAGCCAGCGTCCCGCAGCATCGCGGGGCATGATGAATCCCGTCGCGCCGTCGTGGGTATAACCGTCGCGCCAGAGGTTTTTCCAGCGCTCCGACTGCCGCAGGTATTTTTCAGCCGTCTGCTCATGTCCGAGACCTTTGGCAACCTGATATATCGCATAGTCGCAATATGAATATTCCACGGTGCGGTTGCCGGCGCGGTCGATGCCGTGGGGCACATATCCGAAGCGGTTGTATTCCTCGAGACCGCCTCGACCCTCGGCCTCGGCATTGCCGCCGGGCGACACTTCGGCATCCCTGCGCATGGCGGCGAGAGCGGCCTCATAGTCGATGCCGTCGAGACCCTTCACGAATGCGTCGGCAAGCACTATCTCGGCGTTGGAGCCGCCTTGCGTGCGCCCGTTGGCGTTGCCGCTGCGGGCATCCGGCATAAAGCCGTCGCGGCGGCAGATGTTGATGAGTGAATTCACGATGTCGCGCTCCCTCGCAGGGTCGATCAGGGTTATCAGCGGCAACGAAGTGCGGTAGGTGTCCCAGATTGCATAGAAGTCATCGTAATAGGGCACGGGATCCTTCCATAACGGATTCTCTCCGGTGCGGTCCGATGGCATTATCATAGTGTGATAAAGCGCGGTGTAGAACATCCGCTTGAGCCGGTCGGGAGTGTCGGGATGCAGGCGTATCTTTGAGAGGAGCGCATTCCATTCGCTCAGGAGCGAGGCGCGGATCTCCTCGAAACTCTTGCCTGAAACGGCGGCCTGCAGATTCTCCCTTGCTTTCCGTTCGCTGAGGAATGAGATGCCTATATCGACACGCAAAGTGTCGGTGCCCTGCGCAAAGCGCAACAAGGCTCCTGTCTTTTCTCCGGAGTCATATTGGCTCTTCGCCCCGGAGATCTTCTCCCCTTTCCATGTGGCTGTCTCAACGGCGGGGCGATCGGTGCGGAGACAGAAATAGACGGTGTATGCGCGGCCGTTGTTCCAGCCGCCGCGAATGCGGCTGTAGCCTGTCACCTCCGTAGGTGAGACCACCTGCACCTCGGAACCGACGAACTGCTGGGCTTCGCGCGCGTCGGGCACGGGG
>URNY01000103.1 GCA_900549375.1 uncultured Bacteroidales bacterium
TATCGTGCGATTCGAACAGAAAGGTCTTATCTCACTCAAGAACCTTATCGGCATAGCAATGGCATTAGGTTACACTTCGGAGATAAAGAAGCTTTTTTCCGAACCAAAATACTCCACCATGGAGGAGCTACTACAAATCCGCAAGAATACCAACAAGAAAAAAGTACATAAGTAATGAGAATCAAAAAAATAGAAAGACTTATCGTAAAGTATCACGAACAGATAGTCGGGACGCTTTCGCTCACTCCCGACAACAAACAGTGTGCCTTTGAATACGATAAAGCATGGCTTTCCAACGGTTTCAGTATATCCCCATTGGAACTTCCGCTGAAACCGGGATTGTTCATCGCAAAGCCCTCACCTTTTTATGGGAATTTCGGTGTTTTCGAAGACAGTCTGCCCGATGGCTCGACACATCGTATAGCTGACGAACTTAATGTAACAGTACAGACCGTCCGTAATTATTTCGGAGGTGTTAACTATCAGTTCGGTAAAAATGCAGGTATGCATATTGAGCCAGGGCCCGACGGAGGAATCGTAGTCCTCGACGATACCACGATTTATGACATGGCTGTCAAGATACTTGAGGAGCAGAATCAGAAACAGTAATCAGAAACATCTCAATATAATCCGGCTGCAGCGCCGCGGCTTCGCAAAACGAGAAAGTCATGATTGATGTCGAGGAATATATCACTCTTGTTATCCATACCCCCGAAAGGGCTCAATTGCTGAAGAACATCCTTGAGAGTCATGGCATGCAGATACGACTTGAGGATTTTGTTTCGTTTAAGTCGCCGATGACTGTGGCCCAGCGCGTGAAAATCATCCCAAAGGATCTTCCGCTTGCATTGCGGATTATAGAGAGCGGAGACAACTATTCTCCGGCACTTATTGAAATGAAAATGGCGGGAATGAGCGGTAACATGCTCATCCCCGTCGATTTTTCTGAATCAAGCAAAGTGGCCGTGACAATCGGCTTCAAACTTGCACGGCGGATCGGCGTGCATCCTGTGGTGATGAATGCATACGTTGCGCCTTTGTTCAATCCTGCTGTTTCGGGCGATGCAGACCCTATGCTTGCCGGAGAGGATATTGCAGAAGCCGAGGAGGCCCGCAATATCCGGGAAATATCATCGGTCCGCCTTTCAAAATTCAAGCGGCAGATAGGGGAGTGGCAGAAACAGGGAGAGGTGCCCGACCTTAAGTTTACCGCCTCGCTTCTTGAAGGTGTCCCGGAAGAAGTGATTCTTTCATATTGCAAGGACACGCCTCCGGTTTTGGTAGTGATGGCAACAAGAGGTGTTGACCGCAAGGAGGAGGAGTTGATAGGAAGCGTAACGGCAGAAGTGCTCGACTCATGCCGAGTGCCAGTATTCACCGTTCCAGAACATTGCTCGATAGATAGCATAGAGGATGTGAAACGCCTTATGCTTTTCTGCAATATGGATCAACATGACATCATGACGGTGGATGCACTGATGAGGATGTTCGAATATCCTGACTGCGAGGTGACTTTAGTGCCTGTCATGTCGCGAAAGGGCTCAAGAGTTAAAAGCAAGATGACGGCGCTGTGCGATTTTTTCAATAATAATTATCCTACTGCGAGATTCTCACTCTTTTTACCTCAAAGCGATGATTACCGCAAGGGTATAGATCGAGAGATTTCAGATAAAGACATCGAGTTGCTTATTGTCCCGAACAAGAGGACAAATGTTTTCAGCAGAATCTTTCATCCTACAATAGCACATAAATTCTTATTCGAGCGTGACATGCCGATGCTCGTGATTCCTGTGTAATCAACATGATATATCCTTCTGATTTCGAATCCAAGATAGGATTCGCAGGTTTACGTGCGTGTGTATCAGAGAGATGCACAAGCGCAATGGGTCGTGAAGAGACAGCTCAGATGAATTTCTCTTCGGATTATGAAATTGTGACCAACCGGCTAAGATGTGTTTCAGAGATGATGGACATCATATCCGGAGGCATTCCCTTCCCTCTTGACAATATTTATGACGTGCTCCCGTATCTTGCGGAGATTAGGGCGGAGGGCTCCTATATGAGCGCCGAACGATTGTATAAACTTCTGAAGATGCTTCTGATGATGTCGGGAATCGCGGACTTCTTCCGATCGAATAGAAATGAATCCGGAATTTCAACATGCCCTATGCTTGATAAGGAGTTCTCCGGCATGATGCTTTTCCCTTTGCTGGTTTCAGAAATTGAAAGATGCATCAATAAATTCGGCGAAGTAAAAGACACGGCATCGCCGGAATTATCAGAAATAAGGACGCATATGCGTCAGGCTTCCGGCTCTATGCAGCGCGCCATGCGGAGGGTGTTGGAAAGCGCTGTTTCAAAAGGGCTGGTGGATAAGGATGCGACTCCGGCGATTCGCGACGGCCGCCTTGTGATTCCTGTAAGTGCCGCCAATAAGAGAGGCATAAACGGAATTGTCCATGATGAGAGTGCAACAGGAAAAACAGTTTTCATAGAACCGGCCGAAGTTGTGGAGGCCGGAAACCGTCTGCGCGAGCTCGAGATGGAGGAACGTCGCGAAGTTATCGCCATTTTACGTGGAATCGCTTCCTCCATACGTCCTCATATCGAAGATCTTATTCAAAGCTGCCGGGATATTGGCCGTCTTGATTTCATTCGTGCCAAAGCTCTGTTTGCCATAGACCTCGGTGCTCAGATGCCACATATTGAGGATAAACGTGAACTTGAATGGTATCATGCCGAGCATCCCGGACTTATGCTTGCCTTGAGAGCGAACGGCCGTAAGGTTGTTCCGCTCAATCTAACGCTTTCGGATAAAGAGAGGATTCTGATAATATCAGGCCCTAATGCAGGCGGCAAATCGGTGTGTCTCAAAACTGTCGCAACGGTGCAATATATGATGCAATGCGGAATGATGCCTAAGCTCTATAATAATTCACACATGGGAATTTTCCGCAGCATCTTTATCGATATCGGTGACGAACAGTCGTTCGAGAATGATCTCAGCACCTATTCTTCGCACTTGAGAAACATGAAATATTTCCTGAATCATTCCGACAGTCGCACTCTTATTCTCGCCGATGAAATGGGTTCCGGAACTGAGCCGCAGATCGGAGGAGCACTTGCACAGGCCATTCTTGAGGATTTAGGCAAGACCGGTTGCATGGGAATAGTGACAACACATTATCAGAATTTAAAGACTTTCGCCGACAATGAGCCGGGCTTCGTAAACGGTGCCATGCTTTACGACCGACAGCATCTTCAGCCCACTTTTGAATTGTCAGTGGGAAATGCAGGCAGTTCATTCGCCATTGATATTGCTATAAAGACGGGTCTTCCGGCCGATGTGATCGCCAATGCAAAAGAGATTGCCGGAAGTGATTATGTGAACCTTGACAAATATCTTTCGGAGATTGCCCGCGACAGAAGATATTGGTCGAATAAACGTCAGAATATCCGGGAAAAGGAGGCCAAACTCGATGTCGTGCTCGCTCGTTATGAAGAAACTGCGGGCGATCTGCGTTCTCAACGTAAGGAGATCATAAATGAGGCGCGGCGCGAGGCGAAAGAGATTCTTCAGAGTGTAAATGCGAAAATCGAGCGCACTATACTCGAAATCCGGAAGGCTGAGGCTGAAAAGGAGAAAACGAAACAATTGCGCAAGGAATTGAATGAATTCCGTCAGGGCATCGAGGAGGATAATGATGATAACTTGGTCTCTTCAGAGCCTAAAATTCTGCGCAAACTGAAATCTCCGCGTCGTAAGAAAGACAAGGAACCTTCAAATAAGAGATCCGAACAGGAACAGCCATCGGCGGAGATAACAGCAGGGGATTATGTAAAGATGAAAGACGGCAACACTGTGGGAAAGGTTGAAAAAATCGAAGGTAAGAAGGCTGAGGTAGTATTCGGTTCTTTGCGTACGATAGTCGCAATAGACCGACTGATCAAAAGTTCCCGTCCAAAGGAATCAGCGTTGTCTTCGGTTTCGGTTATTTCCTCTGCCACTTCTTCCGACAGCCGCAGGCGTCAGTTAAATTTCAAAAACGAAATTGACGTGAGGGGAATGAGGGCAGACGAAGCACTTCAGGCCGTAACATATTTCCTTGATGATGCTGTGCAGTTCAATGCTTCCCGGGTCAGGATACTTCATGGTACAGGCCATGGTATTCTGAAAACATTGATTCGCGAGCAATTGAGAGCCAATCCGGCGGTGCAGAATTTCGAAGATGAGGATGTGCGTTTCGGGGGAGCCGGAATTACTGTCGTCGATTTGGAATAATCGTAAATCTATACTAATTTTGCAGGCTGTTAAGGAACAGAGTCTAAATGAGACGGCTGTCGACATTGTCTCTATAGGCAGTTTATGAAATGGAAAAATATAGATATACGCGTCTTTGGCTTCTGCTTGCACTTGCACTTCTGATTATCACCACGGTTTCTTTTATCGATGATATGAAATTCGGTGACTGGACAGTGAAAAAATCTCCTATAGCCGCGGCACTTCTTGCTGAAAAAGCTGATTCTACGGATATGGTTGCGGATTCGGTACGGGAGACTGATGATACTTTGGTTGATAAGCCGGTCAGAATTGAAACCGATTCCTTGCCACAGTCGTTATTCATTTTCGGCGATTCAATGACGTTTAATCTTGCGTTGAGACTCGCACAGTATGCCAAAGCTAACGGGCATACTATTCATTCAGTGAACTGGGATTCGAGCAATACAAAAATCTGGGCCGACCACGATACGCTCTCGTATTTTATCAATAAATTCAAGCCGACACAGATATTTATATCTCTGGGGAGTAACGAGATGTATTTCAAGAATCCGGAAACGCGCGCTCCCTATATTAAGAAGATACTCGAAGTTATTGATACTGTCCCATATGTATGGATCGGCCCACCGAACTGGAAAGAGGACACCGGCATCAACGATCTTCTTTCCCGAATGTGCCGTCGCGGCTCTTTCTTCAGGTCCGAAGGTATGCAGTTCAAACGTAAAAAAGACAACATCCACCCTACAAGAGAGAGTTCCTCTTTATGGGTGGATAGTATAATGAGATGGCTTCCACAATCCTCTCATCCTTTTGTTGCCGAGATTCCTTCTGACAGTATAGGGAAAGTTAATCCGAATATCGTATTCCTTAAGGCACTTAACAAATGAATTGGGATTCATTGATTCATAATATCAGTCTTGCGGGGAGAAACATCGCTGACATGCTGGCTTATGATGCCGATGCACCGATGCTTTTCTCCAGCGGTCTTTTCTGGATTCTTTTCCTACTGTTTATCCCCGTCTATGCTTTGCTGAAGAGAAGCAAAACAAAGATGGTGATATTTGTGGTAGCATTCTCTCTTTATTTCTATTATAAATCGAGCGGTTTCTTTTTCCTGATGCTTATAGGCACTTCGCTCGTGGACTGGCTCGTATCGAAAGCGATTTACAGTCTGCGCAGGCGTGGCGCCAAACTGTGCATGATGTGGTTTTCGATCACGTTGTCGCTTCTCATCTTAGGATATTTCAAGTATGCCAATTTCTTCTTATGGAACTGGAATGCGATGGTGGAGGGGAATTTCCAGCCTCTTGATATCATACTCCCTGTAGGCATCTCTTTCTATACGTTCCAAAGCATCAGTTATGTCGTGGATGTCTATAAAGGGAAAATTGCACCTACGCGGACATGGCTCGAATATCTCTTCTTTCTTTCTTTCTTTCCGGCGCTTGTAGCCGGTCCTATCGTCAGAGCCGATTACTTTCTCCCTCAGCTCGAGAAGAATGAAGATGCAAAACTATCGGATATCTACGGAGGATTCTGGCTTATTATTGTCGGAATAGTGAAGAAGGCTCTGATAGCGGATTATATATCGCAATACAACGACCTTATTTTCAACGATCCTTCTCTATATTCCGGCGTGCAGACGCTGATGGGAGTTTTAGGCTATACCATGCAGATATACTGCGATTTCTCGGGATATTCCGATATGGCGATAGGTCTGGCGCTGATAATGGGTTTCAAACTCGGCATCAATTTCAATTCACCATATCAGAGCCGCAATCTCACGGAATTCTGGAGAAGATGGCATATATCTCTGTCGTCTTGGCTTCGCGATTATGTATACATACCACTTGGCGGAAACCGCAAAGGCACTATCCGCACATATGTGAATAACTTCCTCACAATGCTTATCGGCGGACTATGGCACGGCGCCGCATGGAAATTTGTGTTCTGGGGCGGCATGCATGGCATCGGACTTGCCGTGCATAAAGCCTGCAAACCCATTCTCTCGAAGATTCCCGACAACTTTGTTACTATCTTCTTCTCATGGCTTATCACATTCGTGTATGTATCGTTGCTATGGGTGTTTTTCCGTGCCGCAAGCTTTGAGGATTCTGTTCTTATAATCGGGAATATATTCAAGGATTTCGACTGGGCACAGTTCCCTCAGTTCTTCGAGGCCCGCAAAGTATGGTGCATTATGATGATCGCCCTCGCCGTGTTCCATTTCATTCCTCAAAAGTGGGCGGACTTCTGCATGAATGTTTTTATAAAGAGTCCGTGGCTTCTGAAACTGCTTGTATTCTTATTTGTGGTGCAGCTCGTGATAGAATTCATGTCGGAAGAGGTAGCTCCATTTATTTATTTCCAGTTCTGATTGGTTGTGGAATTAATGTAACATCTAACTTTTGACCTGGGAATTCTTTTTAATTTCCGGTTAAAGTTGTAATTGAAATATTTTTCCTTTCTTTGTGAAAGGAAAATATAAACATTCTGCTTTATGGAAAACTCTTTCAGTTATCAGCCGGCAGCCGATCGTTACGAACAGATGCCATATAAATATTGTGGCAAGAGTGGCTTGCAGTTACCTCTAATCTCTTTGGGGTTGTGGCATAATTTCGGTAGTGTGGACAATTTCAATGTAGCAACCGACATGATTAAGTATGCTTTCGATCACGGTGTTACTCATTTCGACTTGGCAAATAATTACGGTCCCGATCCCGGAAGTGCGGAACTAAATTTCGGACGAATCTTGAAAGAGAACTTTCAAGGCTACCGGGATGAAATGATAATCTCCTCCAAAGCCGGTCATGACATGTGGGCAGGTCCTTATGGCGGAAATAGCTCTCGTAAAAATCTGATGGCAAGCATTGACCAAAGTCTCCGCCGGACAGGTCTGGAGTACTTCGATATCTTTTATAGTCATCGTTATGATGGGGTCACTCCGGTTGAAGAAACCATCCAGACATTGATTGATATTGTGAAGCAAGGGAAAGCACTGTATATCGGAATTTCTAAATATCCTCCCGAACAAGCCCGTGTTGCCTATGAGATGATGGCAAAGGCCGGTGTTCCCTGTCTTATCAGCCAATATCGGTATAGTATGTTCGATCGTGCGGTTGAGGCTGAATCCCTTCCTTTAGCGGCAGAATACGGTTCCGGCTTCATAGCTTTCTCTCCTTTGGCACAGGGATTATTGACCGATAAATACCTGAACGGCATCCCGGAAGGTTCCCGTGCTGCCCGTTCTTCGGGTTTTCTTCAACAATCTCAAGTGACGCATGAAAAAGTAGAAGCTGCCCGTCAATTAAATGAAATAGCTCGCCGCCGTGGGCAAACGCTGGCTGAAATGGCTTTGGCATGGGTGCTGAAAGATGAAAGAATGACATCGGTGATTGTAGGTGCAAGTTCTGTGAATCAGTTGGCCGACAATTTGAAAGCGTTGGAACATTTGGAGTTCACGACAGACGAGTTGAAAGAGATAGAACAGATTTTACCCGGATAAATTCAGTTTGATTCATATTTTAGTTGGTTCCGTTAAAAAATAAATGTGTGAAAAATGAATGCCCCGTGCTTCACAGCACAGGGCATTAGCATACAAACAAACAAAAATAAAACATGGAGTGGCATTAGGGGTGACAGTCCTGATAACTAAAGTGGGAACTCCGGAACTCTTTCCGGAGAGTTAGTTATTGGTATACCGTCCCACACCATGTAGTTTGTGTGTATCCTTGATTTATATACAAGAATTCGTTTTGTGGCACATAGCAGCTCAAGCCGCTATGTGTGTGTATGGTAAAGCCGTATGCCAGTCCGGGCAGAAAACTGGGAGTGGCAGCCGAGTAAGTAACAATGTTCTTCCATAACTCATTAACGTACGTTTTTAATGCCGGATTGGCTGTTAGCAATGTTTCTTTAAGATCGAAAAAGAGATGCCATTCGTTACGGTTGAAACATTGTAAAGAACTGATTGTCTCCGTATCCGGTTCCCAACGGAGAAATGCGGCGCGGGCAAGCAGAGCAAGTTCTTCTAAATATTCAGTCTGCACTACGCTGATAGTAGCCGAACGATAATCTCCTGTTTTACTGTTCCATGCATCAAAGTAAGATTGCGCAAATCTCTCTAGTTGCGGAGTTGGCTGGTAAAGATAGGACAGAGCAGACGGATATACCTCTGTCATTCCCGGACTGACAATCTCCGTAGGAGAAGCAATAATCGCTTCTGTCTTGTCTTTCAATTCATAAGCAACTTCTACACTTCCCATGTAGCAACCTTCAAAAAGAATGAAATCCCATTTCCTATGATTAGGTAAGGGAAGGGCAGAAGCAAAATCTGCCAGTTCCATTTCATCCTCCCCGTCGATGCAAACACTGCGTGTGCTGCGACTGGGATTTTCCAAACCAGCTGCCGGCAACCATGCGCTCCCGTGCGAAAACAGGATAAGACCGTAGCTTGAGGCGGAATAGTTGTTCAATATATCATTCAGCACCTGCTTCATTACATTTGATGAGGCAGAATTTTGTGCCGTATAAGTTTTCAGTAATTGGCGTGGATTTGCAGTGTGGGCACTGATTTCCATCAATTGTGGTGATGTATTTTTGCGATCACAGTAGATAAAAAGTCGGTTTTGCGAACAGTCAGTTGCCAGGAAGCCGATTGTGAGTGCTGCTATTTTCTGTTCTATTTCTGGAGACAGGCTGTTGTCTCCGGCAAGATAAGCGATGAGAATACGCTGCGTTTCCTTTTCTTGCTGAGGAATAATAGGGTGAAGATAACCCTCGTTGTCACATGAAGCAAACAACAGATAGCAGCAGCAAAAGAGAAACAACCGGTAACGGATAAATAATAATATGTGCAACAGATAATTCACCTAATATAAAGGGATAAAGAATTTGTTTGTAGCTTCCATTTAGAATTGGAGAATGTAGCCGGGCAAGGCTATGATAAGACAATGCCCGGCTAAGGTTGTTGAGATAAAAAAGGGAGTGTTTATTTTACTGAAATATTGCTCCAGTTACCAACTATCAGACCAGAATAGAAATCTCTAATATCCTGTGTGTCATATACTAACTTACAGCCGGCACCTGATGTAGAAAACAGAGGACCAAATGGTTCGTCAGCCTTTTCAACAGTCAGAGTCTTTCCGGCATTCATGATTAACATGTAATCAGCCACTCCATTACCGTCAGCATCTACACTAGGCAATAAACCGCCTTTGATTGTGGTATCTACGCTCGACTTGAAGTTGTGGTTGAATAAACCACCATTGATTACAGCTTCTGCGTCATCTTCCGAACCGACAACAGCAACCTCATTGTTGTATGTTCCGCCATTGAATGTAGCAGTTTCTTCAACGTTGATGGATACAGAATTGTAAGTCGTTCCTGTGAATGTCACATTTTTCGCTGTGATAGAGGTTGGCCAGCTGTTTGAA
>URNY01000104.1 GCA_900549375.1 uncultured Bacteroidales bacterium
CCGCGTAAGTATGAACACATGCATTTCATACGGCAGGAAGAAGAAAGTTGCGACTGTAGCTCTTGACATCGCTCCGGATATCATTGGCGGGGATTCATCGGAATCAAGACAAACTCAAATGCTTCACCGGCGCATTCAGCTGCTTGAACCTCTCGACCGGGCTATAGTTTTGTTATGGCTCGAGAATATGTCGTATGAAGAAATCGGCGAAATCATAGGCACAAGCGCCCGAAACATAGGAGTGCGCCTCGTGAGAATCAAAGAAAAACTTAAATCTCTCTATTAAATCTCTCTAAAAGACTCTTAGTATGGATGAATTAGAAGAAATGCGCCGACAGATGGCAACAATGAAATCGCAACTCGATACGCAACAGATAGTAAATAAAAGGCTGATGTGCAAGGTGATGCGAAATAAAGCCTCATGGATGAATTTATTGGTGAATGCTGAACTTATAGCATTTCCCTTCTTATATCTGCTGATTGTCGGGCTCTGTGAGGTTTTGGGTATTTCCCAATGGTATTCGTTCACATTCCTTGTATTTGGGTCAGCCGATGCCTTATTGGATATAAGGACTGTCCGTATTCCCGGCAGTTTATTCAGTTCTTCATCTATCCTCAGTCTCAGAAAATTTCTGATACGTCAGAAGAAAGAACGTTTTATACAGACTCTGATAATGGGAGTATTATGTGTGGCTTGGCTATCAATGTTTTTATTTGCGATCGGCACCTCCGGCAATCCGTTATTCCTCGCAAACGGACTATGGGATGCTGTAAAGACCGGAGGCCTTTTCGGCGGGATAATCGGATCCGTTATCGCAATAATCGTGGTAATAATGCTCTATAGAAAAATGCAGCGTACAAACGACCGGATCATAGCCGATATAGACGACCTTGAAAAAGGGGAATAGACGACCTTAACGGTTGTCGAGATATTCCGTGAGGATTATGACGGCCGACATCTCGTCGGCGCGACCCTTTTCGCGGCGCGTTGATTTATTGAAACCGGCGGCGATCATTTCCCGATGGGCTATTACCGAGGTGAAGCGTTCATCGCGCCGTATGATTTTCATTTCCGGCATTTCTTTTGCCAGATGGCGCACGAACGGCTCGATATATCGGGCGGATTCGGAGGGTAGGCCGTTCATCTGTCTGGGCTCTCCGATTATTATGGCCTCAACATCCTCGCGAAGGCAATAATCCTTGATAAAATCCATGAGCAGGTGAGTGGGGACGGTAGGAAGCCCGTTGGCTATAATCTGCAATGGATCCGTTACTGCTACACCGCAACGTCGGCGTCCATAGTCGATGGCCATTATTCTTGACATACTCTAAGATATTTAGAAAAAACAGGTGTGCCGGACACATAATGTTCCGGCACACCTGATATTCATTTAAATGCGTTTTCGGTTTTCACTTCGTTATTTCTTTCCGAAATAGCGGTTGTAGAGACCTTCGAAGCCTTTTCCGTGACGGGCCTCGTCTTTAGCCATCTCATGAACAGTGTCGTGGATAGCGTCGAGGTTCTGGGCTTTTGCATTCTTGGCTATACGCATCTTGTCTGCGTTGGCGCCTGCCTCGGCGTGCATGCGTTTCTCAAGGTTTGTCTTGGTGTCCCAAACAACATCGCCGAGAAGTTCTGCGAACTTGGCGGCGTGCTCGGCCTCTTCCCATGCATAACGCTTGAAAGCTTCTGCGATTTCGGGATAACCTTCGCGGTCGGCCTGACGCGACATTGCAAGATACATTCCCACCTCTGTGCATTCGCCGTTGAAATGAGCGTTGAGGTCTTTGATCATTTCTTCATCGGTGCCTTTGGCAACGCCGATTTCATGCTCGGTTACAAACTGAAGAAGTTCAGCCTCATCGAGAGGTTTGAATTTCGAAGCGGGAACGCCGCACTGGGGGCATTTTTCGGGAGCGGTTTCTCCCTCAGCTACATATCCGCACACTGTGCAGATCCATTTCTTTGCCATAGTATTTCTAAATTGGGTTATAGTTATTCCGGTTAATTAAGTGTAACCTTTCATTAGGTTATGTTGCAAATTTACTTCCAATTTTTAGAATCTGCAATTATTATAGATTATTTATTGTTAAAAATTGGAAGCGTAAGAATGAAAAATAATTAATTTTGCATTCAGTTCAATCTATAATACATTGAAGAAGGAAGGCAAGTCAACAGAACGGATAGAAAAGTTTGTGGCCGGAGAGCTGAGACGCCGCGGGGTGATGCGGCTGCTCATCGGCGTGAGCGGCGGAGCCGACAGCAACGCGCTGTTGCTTGCTTCTGTGGCTTCCGGGGTAGAGGTGACGGCCGTGCATTGCAATTATCACCTGAGAGGCAAAGAGAGCAACCGCGATGCCGCCGCAGTGGCCGGATTATGCGAAAAACTCGGGGTGCCACTTATAAATATAGAATTCAACGTGGCGGGATATCGAGATTCGAATCCCGGAATTTCAGTGGAAATGGCGTGCCGCGACCTGCGCTATGCCGAGTTCCGCAGGCTTATGGATGAGATCGGTGCCGACCGGATAGCAGTGGCCCACAACAGCGACGACAATATAGAGACAATGCTGTTGAATCTCTTCCGAGGTTCGGGAGTGACAGGCCTGCGCGGAATGCTCCAGGATACCGGTGAGATCATTCGCCCGCTATTGTCGATCACAAGAAAAGAGATAGAGGAATATCTCCGGGAGAAAGGTTATTCGTTCGTTACGGATTCCACAAATTGCGACTCCGATTATCGCCGCAATTATATCCGAAACATACTTCTTCCCGCTATCGAGAATCGCTGGCCCGGCGCGCGGAAGGCGATTACCACCACGATAGCGAACCTTCGGAGCGAGGAAAATGTTTTAAAAGAGGCTGAAAGAAGATTTCTGCCGCATTCCGATCTGTTGCCTATGAAAGCGATAGCCGAGGCCCCCGACAGATTCTGGATTATCCGGAGTTTTTCAAAAAGATATGGCGCCACACGCGATATAGCGCTTGAGATCCTGGATGTTTACGAGAAACGAAGCGGCACGCAACATATAATCGGCAAAAAATGGAAAGCAGGAAAGGGAATGCTCCGCTTTTCGAAAAAAGGACTTGAATATTTTTGTTGATTAGAAATTAATTGTTAAATTTGCGTGTCGATTTCAGACAAATCTATCGGAAACTTTAGGAATTAAAGATATATATACTCGCAGGTTTATTGCGTGATGTTCCTAATGTATGCGGAACAAGATATCTTAAAGGCACCCCAATTAAAGATAAATAGTTTCTCAAATTTTTGCTGATTCCACTTTCCAAAATCTCAGAATAAAATAATTTCATATCGCGCCTCGGGCAACAGGCTTATGGAATGCCGATGCCGATAGTGCGCATGACGTGAAACCACGATATTTATGTATAGTTACGATGATCTTATGACCATGGATGAGGACCGCCTGAAAGAGTTGGCCTCGAATATGGGAATGAAAAAGGCGTCTTCCGCCGAAAGGCAGGAACTTGCCTACTATGTTATAGACAATGAATCTGAAAACGCGGCCAAAGAGGCGGTAGCCAAAGGCGCAGGCAGGGCCAAGACTCCCAAAGAGCGCAAACCCCGCGCAAAAAAAGCCTCCCGCAAACCGGAAGAGCAGGCGGAAAATACCGCAGAAGATGCAACGGTTGTTGTCGCGGCTCCGGTTGCGGAGACGGCGGAAGCTCCGGCTCCCAAGAAACGCGGCCGAAAGCCGAAAGCAAAGCCTGAAGAGTCGAAACCGACTCCATCGGCTGAGGCCGAAACCGTTTCCGCAGATGATTCCTCTAAAGTAATCGCTGAAGCAGAAACGCCTGCATCAACTTCGGAAGAGGCAACCGAACCGAGGCAGACTCCCCCTATGGCCACAGAAAGAAAACGGCGTGGACCCAAACCGAAATCAGCTGTAGCAGAGACAACAGCAGCGGAATCGACGGACGCCCCGGTAAATGAGGTAGCTGGTGCACCCACCGATGGGGTGCCCGAAACTGCGGCCCCGGAATCGAACGCTCCCCGTCAGGAGCTTCCGTTGAAGCCTAAGGAGAAACCCTCGCTCGATTCCTTCTTCTCCAACGCCAAGCGCCGCACATTCGTGCCCCGCTCGCAGCGCGAGATCCAGGAGGCAGCTATAGCGGCAGCCGTGGCTCCGATTATTATCGCCGAGCCTGCAATGAAACCGCTTACACCCAAACAGCAGAAGCATCTGAATAAGAAGCAGCGCCAGCAACAGCGCATGATTCAGGAGCAGAACAGCGTGCGCGAGCCCGAGACCAGCTTCGACTTCGAAGGGATACTCACCACATTCGGCGTTCTCGAGGTAATGCCCGACGGCTATGGCTTCCTCCGCTCGAGCGATTATAATTATCTGGGCAGTCCCGACGATGTCTATGTTTCCCAACAGCAGATCAAGGATTACGGGCTCAAGACTGGCGATGTGGTCGAAGGTGGGATACGACCTCCGCGTCAGGGTGAAAAATACTTCCCCCTATGTAAAATCGAAACCATCAACGGTCTATCGCCCGACGTGATACGCGACCGCGTCCCCTTCGAACATCTTGTGCCTCTTTTCCCGGATGAGAAATTCAATCTTACAGGCGGCCGTGCCGGAAATATTTCCACAAGGGTCGTGGATATGTTCGCGCCCATCGGAAAAGGGCAGAGGGCATTGATCGTGGCTCCTCCCAAGACCGGTAAGACAATCCTGCTCAAAGATATTGCAAACGCCATCGCTGCCAATCATCCCGACACATATATCATTATGCTCCTGATCGACGAACGACCGGAGGAGGTGACAGATATGGCACGCAGCGTGAATGCCGAGGTGATAGCTTCCACTTTCGATGAACCGGCCGACCGCCACGTAAAGATTGCCGGACTCGTGCTCGAAAAGGCGAAGCGCCTGGTAGAGAGCGGACATGATGTTGTGATAATGCTCGATTCCATAACCCGTCTGGCAAGAGCTTACAACACGGTGAGCCCCGCTTCAGGCAAGATCCTGTCAGGCGGTGTCGACGCCAATGCGCTCCAGCGTCCCAAACGCTTCTTCGGCGCAGCCCGCAATATCGAGAACGGCGGCTCGCTCACTATTATCGCTACGGCTCTGACAGAGACCTCTTCGAAGATGGACGAAGTGATTTTCGAGGAATTCAAAGGAACAGGCAACATGGAGCTTCAGCTCGACCGTAAACTCTCCAATAAACGTATCTTCCCCGCCGTGGATATCATTGCATCCTCCACACGCCGCGACGATCTGCTGCTAAGCGAAGAGGTGCTGAACAGAATGTGGATTCTTCGCAATTACTTAGCCGACATGAATTCGCTGGAGGCTATGGAATTCATCAAGAAACGCATGGAGATGACGCGCACCAACGAGGAACTGCTCGTGACAATGGATAAATAATGAACACATTCGGTAAATATATACGGCTCACGACTTTCGGCGAAAGTCACGGGCCCGCGATGGGGGGCATTCTTGACGGAATGCCCTCGCGCGTTCATATCGATCTTGTCAAAGTGCAGGAGGAACTCGACAGGCGTGCTCCCGGGAGGTCGCAGTTTGTATCCCAGCGCAAGGAGCCGGATCGTCTTGAGGTTTTGTCGGGGATAACGGCCGACGGATTGACACTCGGAACGCCGATAGGCTTCATTGTGAGAAACAGTGACCATCGTCCGGAGGATTATGTTCAATATGAAGGTAAATTCCGTCCTAACCATGCCGATTACACTTATTACGCCAAATATGGCATTCATGACTTTCGCGGAGGTGGCCGGGCAAGCGCCAGAGAAACCGTATCGTGGGTCGCAGCCGGAGCTATCTGTCGGCAATGGCTCGATCGGTTCGGCATCAGTGTCTCGGCGCATCTTGTAGAAACGGGGAATATAGAAGACGCGGCATCGCGAGGCGACAGTGTCGGCGGTGTTGTCGAAGGGCATATCGAGGGCCTTCCGACAGGCGTCGGCGAACCGGTTTTCGACAAACTTTCAGCGCGTCTCGCTTCCGCCATGATGACCATCAATGCCGCAAAGGCATTCGAATACGGCGACGGGTTTATGGCCGCGTCCATGAGAGGTTCGGAATGTCAGGATATCCCTTATATAGAGGAGGAGACCGGCAACATCAGTTTCCATACAAATCACTCCGGTGGAATACAGGGGGGCATATCGAACGGTATGCCTGTCGACTTCCGGGTATGGTTTAAACCAACGCCTACAATCATGCAGACCACTGAGACCCTCGATGTTAACGGTTCGAGAACCATTATTGAACCCTGCGGACGCCACGATCCCTGCGTGGCAGTGCGTGCCGTGCCGGTGGTTGAAGCGATGGCTGTTCTGACGGTGGCCGATCTTCTAAGTCAAATCAGGATATCAAACCCGAATGGCTGAATACTACAAAGATTTCGGCGATTATATGGCGGAGAAGTTTCCCGGCATCAAGGTGCAGAAAATCTCCGTCAATGCCGGCTTTTCATGTCCCAACCGCGATGGCACGATAGGGCGGGGCGGCTGCATATATTGCGACAACAGCTCATTTACTCCCGGCTATTGTTTCAGCAATGAAAGCATATCCTCTCAGCTGAATGCCGGAAAAGCGTTTTTCGCGAGGAAATACCCGAAGATGAAATATCTTGCATATTTCCAATCTTTCAGCAACACGTTCGGACGTCCTGTGGAAGAATTGGAGCTGATGTATCGCGAAGCGATGAACGTGGAGGATGTTGTCGGAGTTATAATAGGTACACGACCCGACACTCTGCCGCAGGAAACGGTCGGGATGTTGGGGCGGCTGAACAAGGAGATGCCGGTTATTGTGGAAATCGGAGCCGAGACAAGCCATGACGCGACTCTTGAGTTGATCAACCGCGGACATTCATGGCGAGATGTGGAGGATGCCGTGAAGCGCCTTCATGAAGCAGGACTCTCTACAGGTCTGCATCTGATAGCAGGACTGCCGGGGGAAACTCCTGAGATGATGCTCGAAACAGTGCGTAAGGGGGTAGCTTTGCCTATCGATTCAATAAAGCTGCATCATCTTCAGATACTGAAAAACACCCGCCTTGCGCAACTATGGGAGAGCGGCAAACTGAGCGTGGAGCAGTTTACGGTGGAAAAGTATATTGATTTATGCATAAAAATCATTAATTTAGTGCCACGGAAGATAGCGATAGAACGTTTCTTAGCCTCTTCTCCTCCCGATAAAGTGATCAGTCCGCATTGGGGACTGAAGAACCATGAGTTCACGAATATATTGAAAAACAGATTAAAACAGAATAAAATCAAAAGAGAATAAAAGATGAAAAAGACAATTGTTGCGGCTTTGGCCGCTATATTGGTGCCGTCGGCGGCCATGGCCGATGTGACGGTTAAACTTCCGGCAGGGAAAGCCGACACCACTTTCACCATCGAGAGTATGATAATCTCCGATATGGTGCTTCCCAGGAACGAGCGTCCTAAGAGCATCGAGGAAAACATCAAATCGGAGGGGGGCGTGCTTCGTTTCGCTGTCACCGACAAAGCTCCTGCCAACTATGGAGTGGTCTATGGCGACCAGAAGGTGATCAATCTCTATACTTCTCCCGGCGACAATCTCGTGGTAACGGTTGTCAAGGATGAGCCGTTCGAATATACGGTCAGCGGTTCGACATTGATGGATGGAATATCAACGCTCCGGACCCAGTCGGCAGCGATTGTCGGGAAATATCAGGCCGCCGCACAGGCCGAGCCTCGTGACGAAGCTCTGATCAAGAGAGCGGAGAAGGAGTACAACGACCTTTTCGCGAACTATGTAACCGCCAATCCCGCGAATCCGGCCGCTCTTTTCGCCGTGCTGAATCTCGATGGCGAGAATTTCATGACCGCACTTGCCAAAGTGGACGATTCACTGAAAACGAGTCCTCTTTATCCGATAGTGAACAAGCAGAAGGAATATGTTGAGAAATCAATTGCCGCCGATAAGAGAATCGAGGAACTTCAGTCGGGCAATTATGATGCGCCTGCTTTCACTCTGAAGAATCTTGAGGGTAAGGATGTGAGCGTATCCGATTTCAAAGGTAAATGGCTCATTATCGATTTCTGGGGCAGCTGGTGTGGATGGTGCATCAAAGGTTTTCCGAAACTTAAAGATGCCTACGAGCAGTATCAGCCCGAACTTGAGATTCTCGGAGTGGACTGCAACGAGCCTGAGGCCAACTGGCGCAAGGGAGTGGAGAAATACAAGCTTCCCTGGGTGAATGTATATAATCCCGAAGGCACAAATATTCTCGAGAACTATGGCGTTACCGGTTTCCCGACAAAGGTGATTGTGAATCCGGAAGGTAAAATCGCCAACATCACGATAGGAGAGGACCCCGAGTTCTTCGACAAACTTGCGAAACTCATCAACGGCAAATAACCTAAGCCTGCGATAAGGACATTAAAAAAGAGGATCCCGAATTTCGGAATCCTCTTTTTTATGCGTAAAGCGAATTATTTCTTTACACGGTTGCCGTAGCGGCTGCGGAACTTGTCCACGCGTCCGGCTGTGTCGACGAGCTTCTGCTTTCCTGTGAAGAAAGGATGGGAGGAGCTTGTGATTTCAAGTTTTACCAGAGGATACTCCTTGCCGTCGATCTCGATAGTCTCGCGAGAGGCCACCGTGGAACGGGTGATGAATGTCTCGTCGTTCGACATATCTTTAAATACCACCTCGCGGTATTCTTTGGGATGAATGTCTTTTTTCATTTTAGTAAATACTGCAGTTTATTTGTTAAAAATATCTTGACAGGTCGCGATCCCGTCAAATGGCTTGCAAAGTTAATACTTTTCTTTGAAATAACAAAGCGGGGAGAGCATTTTGCCCTCCCCGCCGGTTTCATTGCGAATGCTTTCGCTGTCGGTTATCGATTATTCGAACTCAACAAGCGGTTGGTCGGTTGCAATCACGTCGCCGTCTTTCACGAGGAATCTCTTGATGGTTCCCTCCATGTCGGAAGCGAGGTCGTTTTCCATCTTCATTGCCTCATAGACAAGGAGAAGATCGCCGGATTTGATCTTCTGACCCGGTTTGGCAACGATCTCGATGATTGTTCCGCCCATCGGAGCGCGGAACACTGGACCGGTTACCTCTGCAGCGGCGTCTGCTTTGGGTTCTTCAGCTTTCGGAGCCTCTGCCTTGGGAGCTTCTTCAGCTTTGGCAGCTGCCTTTCCGGCTTCGAATTCAGCTTTGCGTTTATTCTTGAGATAAGTGTTGGCCACAGCGGGGAGAAGTTCGAGAAGAAGGAATTCCTCATCGTTCTGAGCCAGTTTCACGCCGCCGAATTCAGCAAGCACCGGATTGTCGGGAAGACGGAAGGAGGAGGTGTCGTAGGGACGTTCCTCGGCGCTGCCGGTGATTTTTTCGCGGAATGCAGGATCGATGGCCACAGGAGTCTGGCCATATTCACCCTTGACGAGAGCGATGAACTGATTGTTCTTGTTGGAATAGTCGGCGGCTCCTTTGCGGCGGTCGAGTGCGAGGGCCACGGCCTGCGATCCGACGATCTGGCTTGTCGGGGTGACAAGAGGAACGAGACCGGCGTCGCGGCGAACTTTCGGGATGAGAGCCATAGCCTCGTCGAGCACATCCTCTGCTTTGAGGGCGCGGAGGTTGGCAACCATGTTGGAATACATACCGCCGGGAACCTCTGCGTTCTT
>URNY01000105.1 GCA_900549375.1 uncultured Bacteroidales bacterium
GCATCAAGGAACGCACCCAGGATGTCAAAGACGAAAATCTCATAATTTCCAATTATTAGCGATACTGAGCTTGCAAAAAGGCTCCGAATCAGCAAACGGACCCTCGCCAATTATCGGTCAAACGGCATATATGGCCTGTGATGACACCAATTTCCGTGCGTGAATTGTTGTGTGCGGTACCCCATCCACAACATTGTCTATATATGGTAATACACCCGAAGGAAGGCCAACCTGAAGGATCTTACTTTTCCCCTCTGAAGGATTTCCATAGCTCTCTAAGGTTGCAATGGGTTCTGCAAAAGGAGTGTTGACACATTCTCACCTGTTGTCAATGCAATTATAATATTATCAGCAATTTCTTTCTTGTTCATCATAACGCTATTTATTCTATTCCTGACGATTCTATTCTGGACATGATTGCCTGAATATTTTTTAGAACCACGGTTGAATCCGGAATGGCTTTATATGCCAAGCGGGACAGTTCTCCGGTATATATCTCTGACAGTTGTGTGTCCCAAATTTTTTCAAACGAATGAAAAAGTGGCGAATCGGAAAGTGGGCGACTATTCCAGTTTCCCGGATTGTCAAACATTTCCCTGTCATGTTTGAGGAGTGATTTCAAGTCACTGATAAATTCGGCAGAATAGAAATAATCGGCACACTCCTTATTCTCCATCAAATAGTAGAGGTCATAAAAATGACGGATTTTCTTCGGCAACTCAATATCATAATCGGTTGCTAAAGAGAATCTCAATAAGGATACGATTTTCTCCGTTGCAGTTCTTCTTTTATCAAGGACATTCAAAGGAAACAGCTCCAGACCATACTGTTCGATGAAACTCTGATTGCCTGACGCTGACAGGAATGTCCCTATGAAATTGTCTATAACGCATTTCTCATAAGGATACGGATTCGCAAAGGAATTTATCTCAACCATTATCTGACCGAGTTTTATAGGCGTGCCGGTAACGGAATCATTCAATTCAGCCAATCGGTCATATCCGTATATTGCCTTATAATAACTCGACCCTTTGCTCGTCACGCCGGGAGCCGGAATCTCATCAAGTCCGGCAGTCATGGATTTCGCCAGTTTTCTAATCAGCATCTTCCTTTGATTGCCGTTCAAAGATGAAGCGTTGACAATGGCTATGTCAATATCCTCGGAGAACCGTGTACCTATAAAATGTGCCTTTGACAGACTTGTTCCTCCTTTGAATATGGCGCGGTTGTCGGTGTCAGATTGTGCGAGCATTTTTAACGACCGTGTTATCCAGTAATCCTTTTCAACAAAGACAGGATTTATCTCCAGATATTCAGCCGTGGCAAATACCGCATCGGCAAAAAGCTTTTTATTTGCGTGCAGGTTCATAGATTCTCCATTTTGTTTTATTGGGAAGAACGGCGTCCGTTATTGGAATCCTGTATTTGGATATTCCGTTCAAAGACTGGCGCAACGGTTCAACTATACTATCTTCACATCCCAGATACTCCATAATCGACCCAAGCAACGCTTTTACCGATGGAGCATAATTCAGGGCGTATTCAGCCATTTTTTTCTTTTCGCTATCGTCCATCCCATTTATTATGCAGATAATCCTTTTGCATGCCTCATTGGGCGTGGTCCCCGGTATTTCTTTAATAAGTTTAAGGCAGTCCAGCAACCTGAACAGGTCAATCGCATCTTCTTTGATGTCATTGGGCTGAAGAACAAAAGAGATATTATAGCTGCCGCGCTTTAACGGTCTCCTGTAATAGTTGGTGCCAATCTGAATCCCTGACGAAATTTGTGTGGTGAGAGAGTATTGTGAGAACGCCGTGGCCCCGGTAAGGTAACCAATCACCCGTCCATCCTTGACCAGAAATTCTTTTGCCACCTGTGCGGGAGAAGGTTTCAAGTTTCCAAAAACGGTTACTCTTGGCTTATAGTATTTCCCATTTGAGAGTTTTGAGATCTCGCCATTTTCAGCCATGCGTTGCAAAGCCCTTGCCGCAGCCTCGCGTTGACTTACATCACAGTCAAGGTCTGAAACGGCAAAGACAAAATCATCCGGGAACTCCGAGATAGCCTGCTTTATTTTCTTTGATATTGTCATTGGCATCTCCATTAACGAGTGCAAAGGTAATAAATTTGTCGAATATTCTACGTAAAAAAACCGACAGAATTTGCAGGTGTAAGGGGGTCAGCGGATTTTTCCGGTGCATATCATTTTTTTCAGGCAAAAAGTTTACATAATCTGAAAATGAAGAAAAGAGGATCAGTGACGCCTCTCAACTGAGTTCGGAACATCTTGATTTGGACCTGCGGATTGATATAGTCAGGTTTTAATTTTGCCATTGCGTCAACATATTATGTTGACGCAAAAGTATTATCAATATTTATTTGACAAAAGGACGTAAAAATCTCATACTTAATCGTCAATGTAATTCCATCCCGACCCGTCCAAAGGATTGAAACCGAGATAAGAATTACGATTCAATTCCTTTTCGATTTTTCTATCTTCTTCGCGGTTGCACTTCTCGATGAAGGCGCGATTTTCCCGGTTCCATGTTTCGAGATTCTCCCGCATAATTCTTTTCTTGCGTTCTTCAGCCATCGCATACGCTCTCGACCAAAGAATGAACCATTTCCAAAAACTTCTTCCCACTTTCATCTTTCAAGCCCTTTCTTGATTAAATCCGTTATCTGTTGAGAAGCCGATTGTAATCTTGATTAATCATGATTGATCCTGAGAATTCCAGATAAATCCGGTTTAATCCCATTATTCTGCATTAAATTTGCCTCGATTTTCGATTAAACGGGATTAGCACTGTCTATGGGCAAAGTACCGTCGCATTTCGGATAATCACTGCAATCCCAGAATTCGCGACCTTGCATTCTTCCTTTCTTTTGTATTCTCTTCAACATCGGATTGCCGCATTTCGGACAAGATGGTGCTCCGCTTGCTGAAGCTTGAGATTTTCTGGCATTTAACCTTTCTACAGTCATGTTTTCCGTAAAGCCTCCCTGATGCCTGAAATTTTCAAGCTGGCTTTGAATCTGAGCTTGAAGCATCTTGTTTACTCTTAAACACAGCAAAAGCAATGTATTAGCAACTATCTCAGGATTATAATTTTCCAGCCATTCATTAAATTTGCTTTTCTGCGTGTAAATATGAATCGCAGCATCATGAAGATAGCTGTTGGAATAATTAGGAGCATCAAGCTGCAATTGCCAGATAGATTCCCTGTAAGGATTCCCTATTGCCCACACCTTGCCGCCATCGACATTTGATCGTAAAGACGGCGACCAGGATCCATTCGGTAATCTATAAAGCGTTCGCAAAAATCCTGAGTGGCAAGCTGAATCACATTTGCCAAAACCCAGGAATTTAGCCAATGATAGGATTGGGAAAACCGGATTTGTAAATTTAATCATTTATTCCAAATGCGCGAAGCCGATGCAACGGATAATGCAAAGAAAATCGGTGAAAAGGAATTTCGCTTCTCCAAAGTTTTGTAAACCGCGGAGTGAAGTGGTTTAAACTTCATGGTCGACGGCGGCATGTATGAGAGCAAGATGCCAAGCTGACGCGCGCCCGCGGCCATTGGCATTTTGGAGAAAACAAATTTAAACAGTTTCCGAGAAAATGAGTCAAATAAAAAACGTACCGGAGGAGTCCGGTACGTTTTTTTATTTGTTGAGCCCGTAAGGGCCGTTTGGCTGTTATTAGCGGATGATGCGTTTCGAAACCTTGTTGCCCTGCTTAACGATGTAGAGACCGTTTTCGGGGTTGGCAACGCGGATACCCTGCAGGTTGTAGTACTCAACGGGAGCGTCAGCGTCAGCGCTTTCTATCTCTGTCACAGCTGAACCACCAGCCTTGGCAACTTTCAGATTGTCAAAGAAGAAACGGTAAGTGGATTTCTTGGGAGCGGGCCACTGTGCATCGCAAGGACGGATTGTAATCTTTGTGTCCTTGGTAAGGGTTTCGTCGGTAAGTTTCACCGTCGTGGGATACCATTTGAAGGCGGCATCTTTTTCGATAGTAAGCGGTTGAACTTTGACCTGTTTTTCCGTTTCGCCATTCTTCAATACGATAACGAGTTCTGTTGTGTCAAAGTCTCCACTTCCCTGTCTCATCGTACACCAGTCGAACGAGATTTCTACATCCTTTGTGCCTTCGCCGAATTTATCAATTGCAGGAAGCACAATACCCGCAAATTGACTGGTAAGACCGAATTTAAGGTAGCAGTCCTGAAGATAAATCTGTTCGCCTATTGCGCGAGCTTCGGTTCCAGGTATGGCGCAGCAGACAAAATCATATCCTTTGTTCTTAAATGCCTGAAGAGTCGAAACGTCGTCAACCTTGGATGTGTTGAGCTTGGGGCAATAAGCATCGGGGTCATTTGTTGCGATTGTGTTACCTGCATTCTGGTGGTCATCGCCAGCTTTGTTGTTACCGGCCTCAACCCAAGGTTTGAGCCACTCAAAATCGTCCTGAAAGAAGACGTTGTTGTCAGACTGAGCCGAGGCAGACAGAGCCATGGCCAAAATTCCTGCTGAGAGTAATAATTTCTTCATAAATTATTCGATTTTAAAGTTATTATGAAAGTTGTTAGAGTTATCAGGTTTAGTTATAGTCTAAGGTAGATAAAGCGATGTTTTGTTTATTGATTCATGCCGAAATCTAAAGTGGATTGAAATTGCTTTCTGGTTTCAGAAAAGTTTCATATACGGCAAATTTATATCATTTTAATTGCAAATCAAAATAAAATCGCTTTATAATCGAAATTTTTTTATTGTCAGGGTGAGACGTTAGGGTAATATCATCCGCGAATTTTGCAGCCGGGAAGAGCTAATGATTTATGAAGTAGTTATTTATCTCCTTGTTGCGCTGTTTTCTTGCGGAAGCGGCCGAGAAGGTAGGCTGTGGCTTCTTTGAGTTCGGGGAGTCCCATAATTCGGCAGATACCGATATAGGCGCCGGCGCCGATGATCAATACCCCCGAGAGCTGCAAGGCGGCCGAGAGTCTTATGGAATTGAAATCGGGTATTATGCCCGGGATGAAGAGGATTGCCGCTACGGCGCAGACTGTCAGTGTGATGAGTAGCGATGGAAGAAGATCGGCGATCATTCTTCCCGCTTTGTATCCGGTTGCCCGGCAAACGATAGCAAGAGCCGCCACATAAGTCAGCGCCGACGCTCCGAGTTGCCCCCACACCAGAATCGGGAGACTTCCCGACCAGACAGTGGCAAGAATCGCCGCGAGAATCATAAGATCCTTCACAACCTCGATGGTGAAAAGCCGTTTGGCATAGCCGAGTGCCAGCAGATAATTGCTGTATAGCGAAGCGAGCACCACGAAAATGCCCCTCACCGTTAGAATCTGAAAGAGCAGAATGGCGCCGTCCCATTTCTCGGCGAAAAGGGTATGGAAGAGGGGAGTGCCTGCCAATGCGAGTCCGAGCATAGCCGGGAAAAGGATGAACGCCGTGAAGCGGTTGATCTTGCAGATATATCTGCGGAAAGTCTCCGGTTCATCCTGCACCCGTGCCAGCAGAGGCACGAAACTCGAGGTTAGAATCTGCGAGATGGAGGCGCTGCCCATCTTGCTCCACTTGTCGGCCTGAGTGTAAAGGCCGAGCGAAGCCAGATTGTAGAAGCCTCCGATAATAAAGGAATAGATATAGAGAAATAGAGTATTGAGCGAAGAGGAGGAGAACACGCTCAAGCCCACGCGCCATATCTTGCGCAGCGAATCGAGGTGGAAACCATATCTGGGCCACCACTTGCCGGTGGCCCAAAGCCATGCTGTCTTCACCGAAGCCAGCGTCACCGACTGCCAGACCAGTGCCCACGCTCCGGCCCCCGTCACCGCCAGCCAGATACCCACGGCACCCGAGGCCGTGAGTCCCACGGTATTGGATATGGCTATCTGTTTCACGTCCATCCGCTTCATCAGCCTGTTGGTCTGCACGATGGCCAGACCGTTGAGGATAAACGTGAGGAACATCACTTTCGAGAGCGGTATCAGGCGCCGGTCGCCCTGAAACATATCGGCTATCAGCGGCGCGCAGAAGAAAAGGATAGCGTAGACAATCACACTCACGCAGAGATTGAACCAGAAAACGGTGGAATAATCCCTTTCCGACGTATCCTTGCGTTGCAGCAGAGCGGCACCGAACCCGCTGTCGACAAAGAGGATGGCGAAAGCCTGAAAAGCCAGAAGCGCCCCCACCAGACCGAAATCATCTTCCGAGAGGATATTGGCGAGCACCACGCCCGTCACGGCATAGAGCACCTGCGATGAAACGCGGTCGATCGCATTCCATTTAAGCGTTCTGGCGGTTTTTAGCTTCAGCGACGGCTCCGGCATAGCTTTCAGGGTATTATATCATGCAGAGGATTATTGTTCCGAAATGTCGGAGTAGGAGCTGTCGCCCTCCGCCGAGATTCGGAAAAGTTTGCCGCCACCCACTTTCTTGATGTTCGGCTCCCCTTTATAATAGATTTTGGTGGAGCCGATGCCTCTCACGTCGAGTTTCTGCGTGGCCCAGCATCCGATATTTCCGCTGCCGAGGATCGAGCACTTCACATCGGCGCATTCGAGTCGGTCAGCCTGAATCAGTCCCGTGCCCACCATCTTATAGGTTGCTTTTGCGGCTTTCCCGTCGAGCACTATCGTGCCGTTGCCGGTGGCTATGGTGGCGTTAACCTCGCCGGCCTGCACATTTTCGGCAACAATTTTGCCATTGCCGACGAGCTTGGCCGAGAATGTCGGCACCGACATAGAGCAATAGACAGTTGTGAGGAACTCCGAAGAATTTTCCACTTCCACAAGATAATCGGAATAAACGCGGAGCATCGGCAGACGCGGATTGTTGACATCATCGGTGTTGACCTGTATCTTCAGCTTCCCCTTGTTGTTGGTGAATATGAAGGCATCCGCGAATTCCGGTTCACCCTCGAAAGCAATATATCCCGATGAATCCGGCACGCAGCGGTAAACCACATTCACATTGTCGGTCACTTCCAGACGGTCGAACTGTCCGACCTCCAGATTATAGGTTTTCTTTTCCTGCGCTGCCATGGAGAGAATTGTCAAGGCGCAAATTGCTATGGCGAAAAAACGCATCTTCATAATTTTGAATGTTGAATTTTGAATGTTGAATTATAGATTGAGAACGTTCAAATAATTTTGAATTTTGAATTTTGAATGTTGAATTATTGGCGGTTGGCGAAGAAATGCTCCGCTATGTAGTCGAGCAGTCCGAAAACCTCCTTCTCGGTGTCGGCCCTCAGCAGGCGGATGCGGGTTTCGCGGAAATCGGGTATTCCCTTGAAGAGGGGAGTGGCCGCGAGATGGCGGCGGATATGGAGAATGCCGCGGTATTCATCGATATTGCCGATGCTCTCGCGGATCTGACGCCGCAGCACGTCGAACTTCTCGCTGTCGGGCAGAGGGGTATAGCTGCCGGTTTCCAGATAATCCTTGATTTCGCGGAAAATCCAGGGAGCACCGATGGCACCTCGGCCCACCATTATCCCGTCGACGCCATACGTATCGAACGCCTCGCGGGCCTTCTCGGGCGAAGTGATGTCGCCGTTGCCGATCACGGGAATTTCCATACGGGGATCCCTCTTCAGAGCACCGATCAGCGTCCAGTCGGCGCTACCGGTATACATCTGCGAGCGGGTGCGCCCATGGACGGTCAGCGCCTTTATGCCGCAATCCTGCAGCATCGGAGCTAAATCGGTGATGATCTTATTCTCGCAGTCCCACCCCAGGCGAGTCTTCACAGTGACAGGGAGCGACACGGCGCGGACCACATCGCGCGTGATCTGCAGCATCTTCGGAATGTCGCGGAGCATGCCGGCGCCGGCACCTTTGCCGGCCACCTTCTTCACCGGACAACCGAAATTTATGTCGAGAATGTCGGGCCCCGCCTGCTCCACAATGCGTGCCGCCTCGGTCATAGCCTCCGTGTCGCGCCCGTAAATCTGGATGGCAACGGGTCGCTCGGCATCGTTTACGGCGAGTTTGCGCACGGTAGACTTAATGTCGCGAATGAGCGCCTCTGCCGAGACGAACTCCGTATATACGGAAGCCGCACCCATCTCCCGGCATATGAGCCGGAATGAGGGGTCGGTCACATCCTCCATCGGTGCGAGCGACACCGGGTGCTCTCCAAGATCTATTTTTCCTATTTTCATAGACAAATAAATTTAGGCTAAGCAAGGGTGAGCAGAGAGAGGCCGCGACTTTTAATCAGCTCGGCCGCGCGGCGCACCTCCTCGGCTGTGACTTCGCGGATACGCTCCTCGGTGTATTTGAGGTCGTGGATCTCGCCATAATACATCAGACTCTTGGCCAGTGCCATGGCGCGGCTCTCGCGATGCTCACCGCTGACGATGAGCTGACCGCAATACTGGTCGCGGATCTTCGCGAAACGCCGTTCCGGCAGAGGCGACTGCGCGAGGCGGTCGATCTGATTGCCGATGATCGTCATGCAACGCTTCGCGGCCGACGGATCGCATCCGAAATAAATCTCTATCAGCCCCGTATCGCTCATCAGTCCCACATTGCTCTCCACGGTATATACCAATCCTCTCCGATCGCGCATCTCCATGTTAAGCAGCGAGTTCATGCATGGTCCGCCGAGAAGGTTGTTGAGCAGGAAGACGGCATGCCTTCGCGGGTCATCCCGCCCGAAGAGGAGAGTGCCCGCAATGCAATTTGCCTGATGAGTGTCGCGCCGCCGCGTCTCGTTGAAAGGCTCGGCAATTGATGGGGGCGTGCGCCGAGAGGGAGTGTCGGCGAAATCCATATCTCCGAAATAACGCTCGATTATGCGCAGGTTGCGCTCCGGGTCGCCCGGATCCACGCAATATATCGCCAGACGTCCCGGCGTGTAGCAGGTTTCGATAAAGCGGCGCGCATCTTGGCCTGTGAGAGCCTTTACGCTTTCAGGACTCCCGAGGATGTTGTGGGCGAGTCCCGATCCGCGGTAGATCAATTCCTCGAATTCGTCGTATACCGAATCCGACGGACTGTCGCGATAGCTCAGGATCTCCTCGATGATCACCTCCTTCTCCTTCTCGATTTCACGCTCCGGGAATATCGAATTCCTCACGAGGTCGGAGAGCAGTTCGAGCGATCTCTCTACGTATCCGGCCGGTGCGTTGGTATAAACCATTGTCTCCTCCTTGGTGGTGTAGGCGTTGAGTTCGCCGCCGATGCTCTCCATGCGGCTTGAGATATGGCAGCTGCGGCGATGGCGCGTACCCTTGAAGAGGGTGTGCTCCACGAAGTGAGCCAGTCCCTGACAGCTCTCCTCCTCATCGCGGCTGCCCGCATTGACAAGTACTCCGGTGTAGGAAACATCGCCTGCCGAGCGAGCCACGACAGCGCGCAGGCCGTTTGGAAAAGTATGTATGAGATATTGAGAATTGTCGTTCATTTTAGGAACAGAGTCTTTACGTTTGTTAAGACTGCGGATCGCATGGGTGCGACCATCGCCGTTCAACCTGCAAATATAGCAATAATAGGCGTGATAAACAAAGGGCGTGATAAACAAAAAGAGGCTGTGTCAAAATAGGCACAGCCTCTTTTGTAACCTGCTGTAAAATATAAAA
>URNY01000106.1 GCA_900549375.1 uncultured Bacteroidales bacterium
TGATTGATTGAACATTAAATACCATAAAAGGAATCCGTGCTGATTAAATTTAGCGCGGATTCCTTTTGATTTTTAGACTCATAATATTATTTTTGCAGTCGAAAAACCGCTCGGGGCGCTAAACCGCCCCTCGCGGTCACCTTAAAAAATCCTATATCGCGGAAATTTTTCGTCGAATCAAGTTATTATTTACATACTTAAAAATTAAATTCTTATGAAAAAACTTTTACTCAGCGCCGCACTGCTGTGCGGACTCAGCGGTTATTCCTTTGCGCAGGAAGAAATAACTCACAATGGCATTATCTATACAGTTATCGAAGGGACACAGACCGTAGAGGTTTCATTCCCGGAGGCTGAAGAACCTGCAGACTTTACAATTCAAAATCTTGTGATTCCCGAAACAGTCACATCCGAAGACAATCAAGAATACACTGTAGTTCGCATTGGCTCGATGGATGCACAAACCGGAGCCTTCGAAGAATATACATCCATCCGTAGCGTCACGTTCCCCAATACACTTAAGTCAATAGGCAAAAATGCATTTAGCGGTTGCACATATCTTGAGACAATCAATTGGGGAACCGGAGTAGAGGAAATCGGATCGTATGCTTTCGCCGGTTGCGGACTTCTCTCAATCGACATACCGGCTCCTCTGAAAACTCTTGCTCAGAGCGCATTGGCCAACATTGGAAATATGGAGCACATCACCCTCCCGGCTACTCTTACCACAATGGGTGACCAGCAGTTCAGCGGAATGACAATTCTTAAATCCGTAACTTGCAAAGCGACTACACCTCCCTCGATAATAGGAGGAGCAACAACGACTTATTCTATCCCCGCAAATTGCGTTCTGAAAGTTCCTGCAACTGCTCTCGAGGCATATAAGGTAGCCCCCGAATGGAAGAACTTCAGCAAATTCGAGGCACTTCCCTCAGGTGATATCGGCTCGGGCGTCAATGAGGTCGTTGCGGGCGAGGCTGTTGTCAATGCCGCTAACGGCGCTGTTGAGGTGAATCTGCCATTCGCCGTTTATTCGCTCGATGGCAAATGCCTCTACGAAGGCGAGGCCGGCCGTGTGGCTCTTGACAAGGGCGTTTACGTTGTCAGAACTTCCGGCAAGACCCTCAAGGTTGCCCTCTGATACCGAAATCCCATAACACTTTATAATAAATGCGCCGGGTCCAGTCGGATTCCGGCGCATTTTTATGTGTATGCTGTAAATGTGATTTATCCGCGATCGACGAGCTCCTCTTCGGCCACGGAGGCGATAGCCTCCCGGTCGGGCTCCCATTTGCCGGGCTCCGCTACGCTCATGCGGACAAGGTCCATCACATCGTAATAATCCATTCCGGCGACATCGCCGTAGGACTCATCATCGCTGTCGACCATCGTGACCTTCCAGGTCTCGGGATCGATCTGTACGCGTGCATTGTCGTCGTAGGTCTCCTCGTCGGCAATGTATTCCTCTACCGCGGCGGTTATCTTTTTCTCAAGATCCTCTTTGTTCATGATCTAATGTTTTAATCAGTCGCGGCTTCCCCCACCGAAAATGCGGAGAATGAAGAGGAAGAGGTTGATGAAATCAAGATAGAGGTTCATCGCTCCCATCGTGGCGAGTTTGTCGGCCATCGAAGGCTCAAGATTGGCGGCGGCCATACGGCGTACCTGCTGCGTATCCCAGGCTGTGAGGCCCACAAATATCAGCACACCCGCGATGGAAATTATCCATTCGAGAGTTGAGTTTGCCCAGAAGATATTCACCACAATAGCTATCAGCAAACCGAAAAGAGCCATTATCAGGTAGCTTCCCATCTTGGAAAGATCCGATTTGGTGAAATAACCATAGACCGACATGGCTCCGAATGTGCCCGCAGTGATGAATAAGGTATAAACGATGGTACCTATCCTATAGGCAATGAATATCGGCGCAAGCCAACAGCCCATCAGGGCGGAATAGAGAAGGAAGCAGCCCAGCACCGCGCCTGTCGACATCTTCTGCAGACGGGCGGGAATCATCCATGCCATGGCGAGCATAACTATAAACATTGCCCAGAAGACGAGCTGGTTTCCGAAAAAGAATTGCATGGCGGCTTGCGAGGAGGCAACGCCGAGTGCACAAAACGCTGATATGAGCAGACCGACGAACATTCTGACGTAGACACGCTTCATAACGGCGTTGGTCTGACTCACGACATCTCTCGTCCCGAAGAAGGGAGGAGGAGTCATTCTGGAATCGTTATAATCCATATCCTTGAAATTGATTTGTTTCTTATATTTATATACTTTGATTTTGCCGGATTGCGGATACCGGCTAAATTATAAACGCGCGGAGCGTCACATCCGTTCAGGCATCTCTATGCCGAGAAGCGACATCGCACCTTTGAGCGTGCGCGCAACCGTATAGGAAAGCAGCAGACGGAGTTCTCTGCGGGCCGGATCCTCCTCGCGCAGGATGGAATAGTCGTGGTAGAACTGATTGTATTCCTTTGCGAGGTCGTAGGCATAGTTGGCCACGACGGCCGGCGAATAGTTGCGTCCGGCCTCGGTCACCACTGAGGGGAAGTCGGCCACCTTGCGGATGAGCACAGACTCTTTGGCGTTGGGCTCGCATTGAGGCGTGGCGGCGGGATCGAACCCTTCTGCCTTGCGGAGCACGGAGCGGATACGCGCATATGTATACTGGATGAAGGGACCGGTGTTGCCGTTGAAGTCGATCGATTCCTTCGGGTTGAAGAGCATGTTCTTGCGGGGATCAACCTTGAGCAGGAAATATTTCAGGGCTCCCAGACCGACGATGCGGGCGATCTCGGCGCTCTCTTCAGCGGGCATCTCGGCGAACCGCTCGGCGCCCATCTCGGCGGCCGAGGCCACCATCGTGTCGATAAGGTCGTCGGCATCCACCACCGTGCCCTCGCGGCTCTTCATCTTCCCTTCGGGAAGCTCCACCATTCCGTATGAGAAATGAGTGAGGTCTTTCCCCCATTTGAAACCGAGGCGGTCGAGCAATATCGAGAGAACCTGGAAATGATAGTTCTGCTCATTGCCCACCACGTAGATCATCTTGTCGATGGGATAGTCCTGGTAGCGAAGTTTGGCCGTGCCTATATCCTGCGTCATATAGACCGACGTACCGTCGGCACGGAGCAGGAGCTTATGGTCGAGACCGTCGTTGGTGAGGTCGGCCCATACCGAGCCATCCTCTTTGCGGAACATTATCCCTTTCTCCAGACCGCCCAGCACAAGGTCTTTACCCTCGAGATAGGTATCGGATTCATAATAGATCTTGTCGAAGTCCACGCCGAGCCGACGATAAGTCTCGTCGAAACCGGCGTAAACCCAGCCGTTCATCATCTTCCAGAGCTCACGCACTTCCGGATCGGCGGCCTCCCAGCGGCGGAGCATCTCACGCGCTTCGGCCATCAGAGGCGACTTCTTCTCGGCCTCCTCCTCCGATATATTCTCGCGCGCGGCAATCTCCTTGACCTCGGCCTTGTAATGCTTGTCGAAGGCCACATAGAAATCGCCGATCAGATGGTCGCCTTTCTTACCTGTGGACTCGGGCGTGGCGCCTTCGCCCCATTTCTTCCAGGCGAGCATCGATTTGCAGATATGTATGCCGCGGTCGTTCACGATATTGGTCTTGATCACCTTGTGACCGTTGGCCTTAAGGATCTGCGAAAGCGAATAGCCGAGCAGGTTGTTGCGCACATGGCCGAGATGTAGCGGCTTGTTGGTGTTGGGCGATGAATACTCCACCATCACCAGGTCCGAGTCCGGGCCGGCTTTGCGGAAGCCGAAGTCGGCATCGGAGGCGATCTCATGCAGGCGTCCGAGCCAATAGGCGGGACTGACTGTGAGATTCAGAAATCCTTTCACGGCGTTATACTTCTCGATGGCCGGAACGTTTGCCACCAGCCACTCCCCTATTTCGGAAGCTGTTGCCTCGGGCGATTTGCGCGACATGCGCAGAAGCGGGAACACCACAACGGTGAGGTCGCCCTCAAATTCGCGTTTTGTGGCCGACGGCGTCAGACTCTTCGGATCGGCGTCGGCGCCGTAAAGCTCTTTCACGGCTTTCACCACTCCTTCGGTAACAATAGTTTCTATATCCATAAATATTCGGTTCGAAATAAGCTTAAACAGCTTTCTAATTTTTTTGAGGTCCGGAAGCCGGCCCGCACTTACTTTAGAAGATATATCAAAAGGCGTGCCAAAGCCCAAGGACTCTTTTAAACTACAAAAATACAAAAACCGCTCAGCATAAGCAAGCCTCCCGGGGCAACAGCTATAAATCTTATAAGTCGTATAGATTTTATAAGTCGTATAATAGCTGTCGTATAATCGCTAAGGAGGCGCGTCGGGACCTTGGTCCCGGACGCGCCTCCGGAATTTCGAATCGGGGTAACCGATTATTTAGCGAGATCAGCGGCGGGTTTGAATTTCACCACTTTGCGGGCCGGAATCTGGATCTTCTCCTTGGTCTGGGGATTGATGCCTGTGCGGGCCTCTTTCTCAACTACGGAGAATGTTCCGAAACCGATGAGCTGTACTTTGTCGTCGTTGGCAAGTGCCTGCTCGATGGATTCAAGAGTAGCTTCGAGGGCTGCTTTTGCTGCGACTTTGTTCAACTGTGCCTTTGCAGCGATCTCGTTAACTAAATCTGTCTTATTCATACTGATGATGTGTTAAAAAATATTGAGTAAAAGATAATCTTTAAACCAATTTTAGGTGAGAAAATATCGAGTCATCTGTATCTTCAATCCTGTAGAATTAAAAGCGCGTGCATTTGACCGCATTATTTCGCCACAAATATAACTATTTAAAGCTTATTAACAAATATATTTCGATTTTTTTTGAAAAAAATTCGCTTTTTATTGCCTTTCAGTCCTTTTGCGACCGTCACTAACCCGTTATTTATACGACAAAGCCGCGGCTCTTGCAGACCGCGGCTTGCGAGAAAGGGCCCCGACTCACGTCGGAGCCCTTCCTTCTTCGATTAAGGTCAAAATAATAATCAATTACCCTGTTGCTTGCATGCTTATCTGAAATTATTCATTTCGGTTAAAAGCGGCCGGGAATTTCGTTGCGTAACTATTCCCGTTAACTTTCGTATGCAAAATTACAAAAGAAGTTTAAGCAATGCAACACCGCTTTTATTGTTTTAAAACATATTTTTTCATTTCGCGAAGCCGCGCAGACGCAAAAGCGCCTTCGAATCGGGCTCATGACCGCGGAAACGTTTGAAGAGCACCATCGGGTCTTCCGTGTCGCCGCTCTCCAGTATGTTCTTCTTGAAGGAGGCTGCAGTCTTCTTATCGAAGATTCCTTTCTGCTTGAAGAGCTCCCAGGCATCGGCTTCGAGCACCTGCGCCCAAAGATAGGTATAATAGCCCGAAGCATAGCCGTCGCTGCCGAAGATATGTTTGAAGTAGGGCGAACGGTAGCGATAGGTGATCTCCTCAGGCATGCCGATCTTCTCGCTTACCTTCACTTCGAAGGCGGCGGGATCCTTCACTTCGGGCGTCTTGCCATATTCGAGGTCGAGGAGAGCGGCGCCGGCAAGTTCGGTGGTCATGAAGCCCTGGTTGAATTTGGAGGCATCGGAAAGTTTCTTCACGAGTTCATCTGGAATCACCTCGCCGGTCTTGTAATGGCGCGCATAGCCTTTGAGCACCTCCGGCTCGAAAGCCCAGTGCTCGTTGATCTGCGAGCACATCTCCACATAGTCGCGGTCCACATTCGTGCCGGCCAATGATTTATAGGGAGCACGCGAAAGGATTGCCTGCAGAGCGTGGCCGAACTCATGGAATGTGGTCTCCACCTCGTCGATTGTGAGAAGCGCGGGCGTGTCGCCGGCGGGACGAGTGAAGTTGCCGACGTTATAAACGATCGGGCGACGTGTCTTGCCGTCTTCGAAGATGCCGCAGCTCTGAAGCTGCTCCATCCATGCACCCTGACGCTTGGTGTCGCGCGGGAAATAATCGCACATCCACACGGCCACATGCTCCCCGGTCTTACTGTCGACTACGTCGAAGACCTGCATCTCGTTGATATATTTGGGAGCATCGGGCATCGGCACCATCTTGATGCCCCAGAGTTTCTCAACTGTGTCGAAAAGACCTTTCATCACGTTGTCGAGAGAGAAATAGGGGCGGAGTTCATTTTCATCGAGGTTATATTTCTCGTTTTTCACCTTTGCGGCATAGTAATAATAATCCCAAGGAGCGATCTTGAAGCCGCCGCCATGAGCGTCGACATAAGCCTGCATATCTTTCACCTCCTCGCGCGAACGCTCCACGGCAGGCTCGAACACGGAGAGAAGAAGGTCGCTCGCAGCCTCGGGAGTCTTGGCCATCACGCGACTCGTCATCATCTGGGCGAAATTGTCGAAACCCATGATTTTCGCTTTCCGGTCACGGAGCTTCACTATCTCGCTGATCACGGGCATATTGCTGTTCTCGCCGAACGATGCCAGCGAAGTGTAGCCTTTATATATAGCCTCGCGTAGACCGCGGTTGTCGGCCGACTGGAGCACGGGCAGACGGCTCGGCGCATGGAGCGTGAACACCCACAGGCCGTCGAGACCGCGCTTGCGGGCCTCTTCGGCAGCCTGAGCCACCGATGATTCGGGAAGTCCGGCAAGATCCGCCTTGTCATATACCGTCACCGTGAACTCGTTGGTAGCTTTGAGCAGATTGCGGTTGAACTGGATAAAGAGCTTGGCAAGCTTGTCGTTCACCTCCACAAGCTCTTTCTTCTTGTCGGCGGGAAGGGCGGCTCCCTGCTCAGCGAAACTGCGGTAGTATTTCTCTACCACTCGTTTCTGCACCGGCGTGAGGCCCATCTTGTCGCGCATGTCGTAGATGCTTTTGATGCGCTGGAAGAGAGCGTCGTCGAGGTTCACCTTGTTGGAGGCTTCGTTGAGCATCGGTATGGCCTCTTCCGACATCGCGGCGAACTCGGGAGTGGAGAGCGCCTCCTCATAATGGTAGAACACCCCCTGCACACGCTCGAGAATCGGCGAGAGATTCTCGAGAGGAAGAATGGTGTTGTCGAAATCGGGAACGGCGCGGTTGCGCGTGATGTTGCGCAGGTTCTCATCCTGCTCGGCTACACCGGCCTTGATAGCCGGTATGAAATCCGAAACCTCTATCTTGTCGAAGGGCGGGATGCCATACTTCGTGTCGTAGGGCTTCAGAAAGGGATTTTCTCTCTGCTGTGCCATGATTTGCGGACTTGCGGCGAGCAGAAGCGCTCCGGCCGCGATTGTGAATAGTTTTCTCATTAATATAAGTATTGGTTGTTATTGATTGTTCTTTCTTTATCCGAAGCCGATTGCCGCTTTCACTCTTTATCGAGATATTCGAATTCCGCCTTTATCGGATAGTGGTCGCTGCTTCTGATTCCGTTCTTGGAGACGCTCAAGGCTTTCAGCCCCCCTTTATAAAAAACCTGGTCAAGATGAAACCAGAAACCATGGCGGTTGTAGGTCACGGTAGGGCCGAATGTTGTTTCCTGAAAGGCATCGTTAAGTCCGGCATCGCGCATCAGCCTGTAGGCATAGGATTCGGGAACGTCGTTGAAGTCGCCGCTCACTATCAGCGGTCCGTTGATATCCTTAACTATCTCGGAGAGCTGACGGGCGTGCCCCGCCCTTTCGCGGAATGATTCCGAAAGCTTGCGGCGTATCGGCCCTTTCATCTCGCGCAGACCCTCGCCAGTTTTAGAGGGTGACATTATGTCGCGTACCACGCGGCGCTCGCTGTCGGTGAGCATATAGGAATTGAGATGCATATTTATCCAGTTCAGTTTCCCCCATGGCATCTTCACCTCATAGAGGGCGAATCGCGACATTCCGCCGTAGGAAGGCGTGTATTGCTTCACGAGTCTCACGGGATAGCGGGATAGCACTTTCAAATCCGTATTTGGTCCTCCCGCGCTATAGGGATAGCGGGCAAAGAGCGAATCGCGGAACTCTTTGAAATGTGGTATCTCGCTTCCCGACCATTCCACCACCTCTTGCAACCCGACAATATCGGCACCGGAAGAGAGCACATATTCGAAGGAGCGGTTGCCCGCCGGAGCATCCGGATGCTCCTGATCCCATCCATGCACTATATTATAGGTGAGCAAAGAGAAAACGCGCTCCGGATTCTCCGGCTTCTTCGAGCCATGCATCGGCACGGCGTTGCGCATAGGCCCCCATGAGGCAACGATGGCGAGAAGCCCGATGGCGCCGGTGACATAACGCCCGGCGCAGAACCATGCCACGGTCACGATCAGCGAGGCTATGGCCAGATAGGGAAAAAAGAGTGTGAGGGCCGACGGGAAAGCCACCCAGTCGGGGTTGACGCGGCCGCTATAGGCGGCTGCTATAGTGAGCAGAAACAGGATGAAGGAGAGTATTCTCAAAACTATCCTGAAAGCTGGTTTGATTACTGGCAGAAACATAATTTCTTTATTTATCGCGATTCATTTATCGCGGAGACGTGAGGAGATTGCATCGAGCTCCCGGCGCTCCGAGGCCGAAAGCGAGGCATAGCCGGAGATGCGTATCTTGTCGAGCAGCTCGTCGAGGCGGGCGTGGTCGCTGAGCCGTCCGGCGGATGCCGAGGCCACAGCCGCGCCGTCGCGCACCGCCTGCCGGCGACGCCGGTCACTGTTGCGCGATTTGACTCCGTCGAGATATTCCTTGATTTTAGCGTTCAATCCAAAGAATCCTTTGCGGCCGTAGAGCAACCCGGCGCCGAGGCCGTAGGCCAGTCCGCCGAGATGAGCCACGGGGCCACCCGATGATCCGCCGCCGACACCAAGGAAGGTCAATATTATGCAGGCAAAGGCAAACCATTTAAGTTTAACTTCGCCGAATAGCATAAGACGGATGCGATAGTCGGGCATCCTGAGCATCGAAAAGGCCATCATCGCGAGCACCGATGCCGAGGCCCCGCAAAGATAGGCTCCCTGAGGAGCAATTGCAAAGATTGATACTATCGCATATAGCACGCCTCCGGAGACGCCCCCACCGATGTAGGTCCGAAGCAGGGCGCTGTCGGATGCGCAGAAGAGCATCATCCGCCCGAACCAATAGAGCCACAGCATATTGAAGAGGAGATGGAGCAGCGAGAAGTGCGTCACCATGTACGTAAGCAGCGTCCACGGATGATGCATCAGGATTCCGAAATCGGCCGAAAGTGCGAATAGCCGCGGCAGGAGAAGCACGTCGCCATGACGCATCAATATCACCATCCCGGCAACAGAAAGGATTATACCGATGGCGATGTTAACCGCCAACAGTGCCGCAAGAGGCGCGGAGCCTCCGCAAAACCGCTTCATTTTCTCAATAAAAGCCGCCACCTCGCAGAAGTCCTTTCTTTTTCCAGTAAAACAGCAATATCAATCCAAAGAGCATCCCGCCGAGATGCGCGAAATGTGCCACGCTGTCCATCCTTCCGCTCACTCCGAAGAAGAATTCAAGAACGGCAAAGCCGACAAGCTGGCCGATAAACTGTTCGATG
>URNY01000107.1 GCA_900549375.1 uncultured Bacteroidales bacterium
CACTGTATAATGGGCATCCTCGGTGGAGTTGGGTAGCGATTTATAGCTTACGTAGACGGCATATTCGCCATCTTCGGGAATATCGGCATACCATGCCGCAACCGATGGCTTGCCTCCCTTCACCGATGTAGTCTGGCGATAGGTTCCGTTTTCAAAAGGATTCTCGGTGTCGCGGAAGTCAGGGAGGTCGTAGATGAATCCGTCGAGCTCGCCAGTCACCCACGGCTTCGAGCCGGTCATCTCTTTGTAGTATGGCTGGGAATATATCTGGCCTTCGTTGTTGGTGTCGTTGTCGACGATGACCTCGTGGCTGTTGGTGTCGCGCTCTCGTGGGAGCATCACATAAGCACCGGCGTTTTCAAGCATCGGCACTACGAAAGGCAAGATATAGCCCATTGTGTATGTATCCTCCACTGTCTGGAACAGCAGCGGTCGCTGCCACATCCATGAGCCTGAGCCGGGGCGGAAATAACGTCCGTGGGAATGCCAGAGGGCCACGATATCGTGTTCCATTCCCTTGTCGGGATGGATATATGGATTGGCTTCCACCACAAAGGGCGGGTTCTTGCGGAATTTCTCGGGAAGTTTGTCGACCTTGGTTATATAATAGGCGAGATTGCGCGGGCCGACATTCAGATTAACGCGATAACCCTGCAGCGAATCGGGCAGGGCATTAGAAACGCAGGCTCCGATGGAATCGATAAGCTCGCGGGTCACGGGCAGGTAGGTGAAGTTCTCGTTGAGGCTCACCTTCGCCGTGCGCGACGTCTTGTCGGGCTTCACGCTGTTCACCCTCAGCCCTCCCGGATTGAGGTTGCGCGGAATCCATTCGAGCACGGCGCCGTTGACAAGCAGCGTCAGCGAATCGTTGGATGCCACTTCCGGCTGGGGTCTGGGCGTCTGGCGGACTGTCCTCCGTTTCGACGACTTTTTACCTTTGCGCGATTTTCTGCTTTTTTTACGGCTCTTTCGCGAGCTCTTTTTGGATGATTTCTTTTTTGAGACTGATTTTGAAGTTCTGGCTTTCGCCTTGGCTTCGGATTGCTCCGCAACGCCTATGGATGCGAGGGCTATGAGGAATGCTACAATTATATAGAAAAATTTCCGGAAATTCATTGTTCTGATTTTTGGAATACAAAGATACATAAAAAATCGCGTTTTTTATGTATCTTTGCGCAGAAGGGGAATCAACAATTCTCCTTATTAATGATTTTTATACATCTATCGGAATTTTTTATTCAATTACTGATATAACAATGGCAACAAAACCTTTTCATTACCAGGAAATGTTCCCGCTGGGACCTGATACCACCGAGTATCAGCACATCACGTCCGACTATGTGAAAGTAGAGAACTGGAACGGCCACGAGATGCTCGTGGTTGATCCGAAGGCTCTGACAATCCTCGCAAACGTCGCCTCGCACAACTGCTCGTTCATGCTCCGCCGCGAACATAATGAGCTGGTGGCAAAGATCCTTCATGACCCCGAAGCTTCGGAAAACGACAAATACGTGGCTCTCACGATGCTCCGCAATGCCGACATAGCCGCCAAGGGCGTGCTTCCTTTCTGTCAGGATACGGGCACGTCGATCTGCGCCGGCTACAAGGGTCAGCAGGTCTGGACCGGCTGCAACGACGAGGAGAAGATTTCCGAGGGTGTCTACAAGACTTATACCGAGAATAATCTCCGCTATTCACAGAACGCCCCCCTCACAATGTACGATGAGGTGAACACGGGCTGCAACCTTCCCGCCCAGATCGAGATTCACGCCACCGAGGGTATGGAGTATAACTTCCTTTTCGTCGCCAAGGGTGGCGGCTCGGCCAACAAGACCTATCTCTATCAGGAGACAAAGGCTATCCTCAACAAGAAGACGCTCGTGCCTTTCCTGATCGAAAAGATGAAGACTCTCGGCACGGCCGCATGTCCTCCCTATCATATCGCGTTCGTGATCGGCGGCACGTCGGCCGAGGCCAACCTTGCCGCAGTGAAGAAGGCATCGGTGAAATATTACGACAACCTTCCCACCAAGGGCAACGAATACGGCCATGCCTTCCGCGATGTGGAGCTTGAGAAGGAACTTCTCGAAGCCGCACATTGCTTAGGACTTGGCGCTCAGTTCGGCGGCAAATATTTCGCTCACGACATCCGCGTGATCCGCATGCCGCGCCATGGCGCTTCCTGCCCCGTGGGCATGGGCGTCAGCTGCTCGGCCGACCGCAACGTAAAGGCCAAGATCAACAAAGAGGGGCTCTGGGTTGAGAAACTCGACGAGAATCCCGGCGAACTTATCCCCGTGGAGCTGCGCAACGCAGGCGAGGGAGAGGCCGTGAAGATCGACCTCAACCGCCCGATGCCCGAGATTCTTGCCGAACTCGACAAATACCCCGTGTCGACACGCCTTTCGCTCAACGGCACAATCATCGTGGGCCGCGACATAGCACATGCCAAGATCAAAGAGCGTCTCGACTCCGGCGAGCCGATGCCCGAATATCTCAAAGACCATCCTATTTATTATGCCGGACCGGCCAAGAAGCCCGAAGGATATGCCTCCGGATCTTTCGGCCCGACGACCGCAGGCCGTATGGACCCCTATGTGGATCAGTTCCAGGCCGCCGGCGGCTCGATGGTGATGATCGCCAAGGGCAACCGCAGCCAGCAGGTAACCGACGCCTGCAAGAAGCATGGCGGTTTCTATCTCGGCTCTATCGGTGGACCCGCCGCCATCCTGGCCAAGAACTCCATCAAGAGCGTGGAATGTCTCGAATATCCCGAACTCGGCATGGAGGCCATCTGGAAGATCGAGGTGGAGAACTTCCCTGCCTTCATCCTTGTCGACAATAAGGGCAACGACTTCTTCAAGCAGATCAAGCCCCGCTGTCCGCTTGCCTGATCCGGACCGGACTGAATAACTCTACGGCGGCGTGTGGAAAAATTTTCCGCACGCCGTTTTTGCATTCAGGTCCGAACAATCCCGCATTTCCGGGGTTTCTACAATGTGCTGAAAATGCGTCGCTTTGCGAAATCCGCGGTTTTTTAGTAATTTTGCATTTCGAATGAATTGAAGTGTCAGATGAAAAATATAAGGAACTTCTGTATAATAGCGCATATCGACCATGGCAAATCCACTCTCGCCGACCGCCTTCTCGAACGCACCGACACCGTTACGGGCAAGGATATGGAGGCGCAGGTGCTCGACGATATGGATCTCGAGCGCGAACGCGGCATAACCATCAAGAGCCATGCCATCCAGATGGATTATGAACTCGACGGCGAGAAATATGTGCTCAATCTTATCGACACTCCGGGGCATGTGGATTTCTCCTACGAGGTGTCGCGGTCGATAGCGGCCTGCGAAGGCGCTCTGCTGATAGTGGACGCGTCGCAGGGAATACAGGCCCAGACCATCTCCAATCTCTATATGGCCATCGACAACGACCTTGAGATCATTCCGGTGATCAACAAGTGCGATCTCGACAGCGCCAAGCCCGACGAGGTGGAGGACCAGATTGTCGACCTCCTCGGTTGCGACCCCGGCGACATCATCCGCGCCAGCGGCAAGACAGGCATGGGCGTGGATGAGATTCTGAAAGCCATTGTGGAGCGCGTGCCGGCGCCCAAAGGGGATCCCGACGCACCCCTGCAGGCTCTCATCTTTGACTCTGTGTTCAACTCCTTCCGCGGAATCATTGCCTATTATAAGATTGTGAACGGAACCATCCGCACAGGCGATTTCGTGAAGTTCGTTTCCACGGGCAAGGAATATCATGCCGACGAGATCGGCGTGCTCAAGCTCGACATGTCGCCGCGCAAGGAGCTCTCGGCGGGCAATGTGGGCTATATCATCTCCGGCATCAAATCCTCGAAAGAGGTGAGGGTGGGAGATACCATCACTCATGTGGACCGTCCCTGCGCCAAGGCCATCGAGGGCTTCGAGGAGGTGAAGCCGATGGTGTTCGCCGGTGTTTATCCCATCGAGACCGAAGATTTCGAAAACCTCCGGGCTTCGCTCGAAAAGCTTCAGCTCAACGACGCCTCGCTTACGTTCCAGCCTGAGTCGTCGGCCGCCCTCGGTTTCGGTTTCCGCTGCGGTTTCCTCGGCCTTCTCCACATGGAGATAGTGCAGGAGCGTCTCGGCCGCGAGTTCGACATGGATGTGATTACCACCGTGCCCAACGTTTCCTATATCGTCTACGACAAGAAGGGAAACAAGATGGAGGTGCACAATCCCTCGGGACTTCCCGAGGCCACGCTCATCGACCATATCGAAGAACCCTATATCCGTGCCACCATCATCACGCAGGCCGATTTCATCGGGCCGATCATGACCCTCTGTCTCAGCAAGCGCGGTGAGCTCGTGAAGCAGGAGTATATCTCGGGCAACCGCATGGAGCTGACGTTCGATATGCCTTTGGGCGAGATCGTTATAGATTTCTACGACAAGCTGAAGAGTATTTCGAAGGGCTATGCGTCGTTCGACTATCACATCCATGATTACCGCGAGTCGAAGCTCGTGAAGCTCGACATCCTGCTCAACGGCGAGAGCGTCGACGCGCTCTCCACGCTTACCCACGAGGCCAACGCCGTGAAGTTCGGCCGCCGAATGTGCGAGAAGCTGAAAGAGCTGATCCCCCGCCAGCAGTTCGACATAGCCATCCAGGCGGCAATAGGGGCGAAGATCATCGCCCGCGAAACTATCAAGACCGTGCGTAAGGATGTGACTGCCAAGTGCTACGGCGGTGATATCTCGCGTAAGCGCAAACTGCTCGAGAAGCAGAAGGCCGGCAAGAAGCGCATGAAGCAGATCGGCTCTGTGGAGGTGCCGCAGAAGGCTTTCCTCGCCGTTCTCAAACTCGATTAACGAAAGAATATGATTGCGGGACAGACCAATTGTCCCGCAATGTTTGTTTTATAAATGGATGTCCGTGCCTTAAGCGCCCGGAATTCTAAACTGGTAAAAATCTTAACAGGTAAATTATGAATATTGGCGACAGATTCCCCGACACACTCGGCGTTGATGCCGAAGGAAAAGAAGTGAAACTTTCCGATTATCCCGGAAAGAAGTTTATAATCTATTTTTACCCTAAGGACAATACTCCCGGTTGCACCGCCGAGGCCTGCAGTCTGCAGGACAACTACGGCATCTTCGAGAAGATGGGCTATCAGGTGATAGGCGTAAGCAAAGACTCGGGAGCGAGCCATCGCAAATTCGCCGACAAGTTCGGACTTCGTTTTCCGCTTGTGGCCGACACCGATACCACGCTCTGCCAGCTTGCCGGGGTATGGCAGAAAAAGAAAATGGCCGGACGCGAGTACATGGGAATCGTGCGCACCACCTTCGTCACCGATGAAAACGGCGTAGTAACCGACGTAGTGAAGAAGGTCGACACCAAAGCCGCCTCCGAGCAGCTCTTCGCCCTCCTCGACGGCCGCGACAACCCCAACCCCGCCCCCTGAATTCCAAATTCCCCATTCAAAATTAAAATTCTCTCTTCTCTTGGTCGCGTGAGCGAACTTTAGTTCGCCCTTGCATTCTCTTTCGCATTCAAAATTCAAAATTCCACATTCAAAATTATCTTCGATGGGAGTTTTCTATACCGCTCAAAAGACAATAAAGAACTATGCCAATGGCGGAAACGTATTGATTTTCGCCACGGCCCTCGCGCTTATAGTGGTCAACATACCCTTCACGCACGATTTCTATAACTCGCTCTGGACTCATGAGCTTGCCCTTCAGGTAGGCGATTTCAACCTTTTCAGCCATCATGGAGAGCCGATGTCGATAATGGCTTTCATCAATGATGCGTTGATGGCCCTCTTCTTCTTCTCCATAGGACTGGAGATAAAGCGCGAAGTGCTTGTCGGCGAGCTCTCCTCGTTCCGGCAGGCCCTTCTGCCCATTGTAGGAGCAATCGGAGGCATGTGCGTTCCAGTGCTCATCTACTGGCTAATGTCTCGCGGCACGCCCTACGCCGGGGGCGCCGCCATACCGATGGCCACGGATATCGCCTTCTCGCTCGGCGTGCTCGCCATGCTCGGCAAGCGCGTGCCTATCGGTCTGAAAGTATTCCTCACAACCCTTGCTGTAGTCGACGATATCGGCGGCATACTCGTCATTGCCATCTTCTACAGCACGCATATCGACTATATGCTGCTCCTCTGGGCCGCTTGCTGTCTGGCAGTACTCTTCATCGGCGGCAAGATCGGCATACAGAGCAAGATATTCTATATAGCAATAGGAGCATTCGTCTGGTTCTTCTTTCTCAACGCCGGCATACACCCGACGATCGCGGGAGTGCTCGTGGCTTTTTGCGTGCCCGCAAAGCCCGTCTACGCGCCCAAGAAATATGTGAAGACCATTCGTAAGAACATCGGTTATTTCGCACATGAGGATGATGAGAAACTCGTGAAGCGCACCATACTCTCCAAAGAGCAGATGAACTGGCTCAAAGAGATCGAGTCCGCTTCCGATAAAGTGATTTCACCTCTTCAGGATATGGAAGACTCCCTGCATCCGCTGGTGAACTATCTGATAGTGCCCATCTTTGCCTTCGCCAACGCCGGCATCTACTTCGGCGGCATGCACATCGACCAACTCTTCCACGGTATAGCGCCCGCTATCATCGTGGGCCTCATCGGTGGCAAATTCCTCGGCATCTTCCTCTTCTCAGCCCTGACGATATTGCTTCGCTGGGCGCCGATGCCCGAAGGCGTGAACTGGTCGCGTCTGGCCTCCGTCTCCCTGCTCGGCGGTATCGGCTTCACGGTGTCCCTCTTCATCGCAAATCTCTCCTTCGGCTCCGCGGATCCCGCTACCTCGCTGTTGCTCAACGACTCCAAGCTCGGCATCCTCGTCGGCTCGCTGCTCGCCGGCATCCTCGGCTGGACCGCCCTCCACTTCACTCTCCCCAAAGAAGCCGCCGACCCCGCCGACTCCGACCCCGACTGATTGATGAACCTACGTCTTCCCCTCAGTAGGTCTCTCCCTCAGTAGGTCTCTCCGCTTGTCGCGGAGCGACAATACGGCCTATTAACCGCGTACTGCTGAGGACGATAGAACGAAACTGTGCGCGGATAGAAGCACCCATCTCTCGCTTCTGTCGCGGAGCGACAGCACTTATAGTTTATTTTTATGGAAGAAATCAGAATAGACGTAAGAAAACAGACAGCCGAAGAACTCGAGCTTGCCCGAACGCAGTCTCAGCTCCTCTTCAGGTTCAACCATACAATGCCCGCTACCGATGAATACGAGCGGCTTATGAAAGAGCTTTTCCCCGACATGGGAGAGGATAGCCAAATCAGCACGCCGCTTACGGGAGTGCGTTTTCATCAGGTCCGAATCGGTAAGGATGTGATTGTGATGCCCGGATGCCTGATGATGTCGGCCGGAGGAATCACGATCGACGACGGAGCGATGATAGCCGCCAACGTGCAGCTCATATCCAACAACCACGACCTCTACGAGCGCCATATCATCACCTGCAAGCCCGTCCACATCGGAAAGAACGCATGGATTGGAGCCGGAGCCACGATCCTTCCCGGCGTCACCGTCGGCGACAACGCCGTGGTAGGCGCCGCCAGCGTCGTCACCAAAGACGTGGCCCCCGACACGATAGTAGTTGGCAATCCCGCCCGTTTCATCAAGCGCATCCCGGCCGCCTCCGAATGCTCCGCCCGATCCGAAGAAGATTTAAATATTCAGCTCGGCCTCGACAGCTGCGGCGACTGATCAGATGCTTATTGTGACGAAGTTGGAGGCGCAGGAGAGGGGTTGGCGGTGGAGATAGCGCGGGGCGCGGACGGCGTTGTTGGTGCGGTAGAAGCAGTAGTTCCAGCCTTGTCCCATGTCGGTATAAAGCACTTCCTTCACGCCTCGCGAGAGGAGTGCTTTGAAAATATGCTGTTCCGGCAATATGAAAATTGAAGGAACAGAATCTATAATTCCAAAGAATTTTCTTTAAGCAAGAAATCATAGATGCTGATAATTGTAGTGCCAGATACGGTACGTATAACTGGTGTTTCTTCACCAATGACTATGATTTTCTTGAAAGAATCGTCAATACTACGTAATGATGCTTCCTCCTGATTAAGCTTATCTTCATCAGGCATTCGGTATGCAGATTGAATGTAATAACGCCGGCTCCCAAGATTGCAGACAAAGTCTACTTCCAAATGAATGCGAACTTTCCGGTTGTCAACAGTTCGACGATTTACAGGAACAACCCCAATGTCTACATTGAATCCACGTATCAAGAGTTCATTATATATCAAATTTTCTAACAAATGAGTGAACTCAACTTGCCGAAAATTGAGTCGTGCATTGCGTAGACCTTCATCAACAAAATAGTATTTGAATGGACTTTCAATATATCTTTTCCCTTTGATGTCGTATCTGCTTGCTCGTTCCAGAATGAATGAGTCGCACAGATAATCAATATATGATGAAATAGTCTTGTTGCTGACTTTCTCATGCTTCACGCTTTCAAATGTATTGGCAAGCTTAGTTGGATTAGTCAGACCACCGATGGAAGATGCGAGTATGTTGAGCAAATCATCAAGCATTTCTGTATTCTTGATTTTATATCGTTCAACAATGTCTCTTTTGTAGGTGTGCTCCATCAGTTCTTTTAAAAATACAGACTTTTCTTCAGCTGTTTTAAGTTGCACCACTTGCGGGAGTCCTCCGTAAATCATGCGCTCGCGGAGCGCATTAGTTGGTGTCATGTCACTAATGGAAAAATATTCGCTGAAACTGAGCGGATGCACTTTAATTTCATAACCACGTCCCCGGAATGTGGTTATTACATCTTTCGATAAGAATCGAGCATTGCTTCCGGTTACATATACATCAACATTACTCATCTGAAGATAGCTATTGAGAACATCTTCAAATTCGGGCACATGTTGGATCTCATCTACCATGACATAGTAAATCGCATCGTCAATAATTTTTGAGTCAATGAACGCAAGCAGAGCATCGGGGTCTCGAAGGGTCTTGTTTCGTCTGTCTTCAAGGTTGATGCAAATGATATGACTCTCAGCTATACCTTGTTCTTTTAACCAGGTCGAGTATATATTGTTTAGAAGAAATGATTTACCACAACGGCGGACACCGGTAATAATTTTTATCATACCGTTGAGCCTGCTGTTGATCAATTTCTTGAGATATATGGGGCGCTCAATAATCATTGCTATTACTTAAAAATGCGGCTTGTCGCACTTTTAAGTAATGCAAAGATAATTGGATTTTTTCAATATGACTAAAAATGTAAAAAAATATTGCTTAATACTCTGCTCCTTAAATTTACGCATCGCTTGGGTTGGGTGACGTATAATTGGGAAATTTTATGAACGAGGAAACGAATCTAAAAACTTCTATGCTTCTTCAGATACTTATTGTGACGAAGTTGGAGGCGCAGGAGAGGGGTTGGCGGTGGAGGTAGCTCGGGGAGGCGTCGGCGTTGTTGGTGCGGTAGAAGCAGTAGTTCCAGCCTTGTCCCATGTCGGTATA
>URNY01000108.1 GCA_900549375.1 uncultured Bacteroidales bacterium
CACTTGTCGCATACCTCCAAGAGCGTGGTATTCCGGCACACATCGCCAAGGCGAATTGCAAGGAGGCTCATTACAGCGTCAACGGCAAACCATTTTTTGCCGTGGCATTTGAGAATGTCAACAATGGCTGGGAACTGCGCAACCGCTATTTCAAAGGTTGCAGTGGACGCAAGGATATCTCATATCTTCCGTGGGCGAGAGATGGTCCGTCAACAGAGTGTGCCTTGTTCGAGGGATTCATTGATTACCTCTCTGCCCTCGCACTCAGCATCATCAGCGGAGCCGACGCTATCATACTCAACTCGGTTGTCAATGTCAACAAAGCAGTACCGTATCTCAAAGATTACACCACCATCAACTGTTACCTTGACAACGACAATGCCGGACAAACAGCACTCGCCGAGTTGAAAGCCATATATGGCTCAATCGTGATTGACCGCTCCACACTCTACTCCGAGTTCAACGACTTGAATGATTTTCTTGTCAACCAAAGTTCAAACATCAAACAAAACATATGATGAAAACCACAAAAGCATCATCAACACCCGCATCTAAGTCAACCAAGTTGACTGATGCACCCGAAACCAAAGTATCAACCATTAATCCCGATTTTATTATGAAATCAGATAACACAACCGACCCCAATCCCGCAGTCAACAGCGACAATGCTGTTAACTGCACCACAACTGCCAACGCCGTTGCCAATGAAAATCTGATCGGCAACGAGCAGACGACAACCGAGGCAACAGCCATAACCGAGCCGCCGAAGCAACAGCGCATCGGCAAGCAACAGCGCAAATCTGATTTCGCTGATTTCAAGGCAACATATCTCATACCGTCAAAGCTGGTGAAGCGTCATCCGGTCAACATCGAGAACAGCGTATGGGAAAAGCTTGAGCGCATCGCCCGTATCCTCGGCGACCGCGACACAACTGTCGGCAGCTACATTAACGCCATCCTTGTCGAGCATCTCACAATATATGCCGACGACACCGAAATCTGGCGCAAGCTCTAATGTTTAACCCGACCGCAGGGAGCGGTTATCGTCAGCGCACAACTAAGAAACGATAGTGGATTAGTTGGGGATGCAAGGGTATGTTTCGGGAGGTAAAAAATTCCCACCCGAAACCCCTCGCATCCCGAAGGACGCTCTCTGTTCCCTGCGGTCACCATCCCCAACTCAACAAATGAGAAAGTTCAATCAGGACGCTCCCGGTGTAAAACTCCGCGGGCGACCGAAGAAAGAATCAAGTGATAAAAGAGACCGCAAAGTCTCTGTGAATTTTACCGATGCCGAAGAGCGCGAGGTGAAAGCCAAGGCCGCAGCCGCCGGTGTTAGCATCGCCGAACTGCTTAGAATCTCGGCATTCCGGCTCTCGATTGTCGGTCGTCTCACCGATTTTGAACGTGAGGCAATACGCGAACTGATGTATCAAGGCAAGAATCTCAACGCTCAGGTCAAGGCTTGTCAGGCTAACTCATGGCCCTCGACAAAGCGTAAAGCAGAGGCTTGTCTCGACGGAATTTTAGCCACTCTTTGTAAGTTAAAAACCTCAAATTCCTCATTATTATGATAGCTAAAATACTCGCAAAGGGAGCCGCATCCGACATCGTGGGATATGTTATGCGTGAGTTCCACGACAAGGAAAAATACACCGCTGACACATGGAGGCTGATAGATTCCGACAGCGTTTTCGGCAACGATTATCGCAGAATTGTGGACAGTTTCGAGATCGGGGCGAGTCTCAACAAGAGAATCAGCAAGCCCATCGGACATATATCCGTGAGTTTCGACAAGGCGGATTTGCCCCGTCTTACAGATGATTTCATGGTGCAACTGGCTAAAGAATACATGGAGCGCATGGGCATCAGGGACACGCAATATATAATAGTGCGACATCTCGAAACCGGCTCGCCGCATTTCCATATCGTCTATAATCGCGTGAATCTTCACGGCAAAGCCATCGACGAAAGCAATAATTTCGACAAAAGTCGTGACGCGACCAAGGCAATAAAACTGAAATACGGACTGACTTTTTCGCCGAAAAAGAAGTTGTATGAGGATGCGATTGCCGAGATGAAGCCCAGGATTCAGGCGGCGATGTACCGATGCAAATCGTGGGATGAGTTCCGCCGCCGCCTCGCTCCGGCCGGAATAACAGTCGAATTTTACAACGACCGCGACACCGGCAAGCCGCAGGGCATACGGTTCTCCGACGGCGAATTTACCTTCAACGGCTCGAAGATTGACCGCGCTTTTTCCTACAAGCGTCTCGACAAATTCTTTGCCAAGAATGCCGGAATAAGAGAGGTTCAGCCACAGCGACAGCAGCCTGTTTCAGTGACAGCAAAGGTCAAGGAGGCTCCTGTGGCTAATGTCGTGGAGAACATAGTCGAAACCGGATGTCAGGCAGTGGGCGGACTGTTCCAAGTCGGGCCCGGCTATGACCCCGAGGAAGAAGCCTTCATCCGAGCGATGAAAAAGAAACCCAAAAAGAAAAAAGGAAGATCATTATAACAATGGCAGATTTACACTCACTCGTCAAGAAACAAGACGAGAAGATTGACGACCTTCTCAAAACCGCGAAAGAGAACAAGGATTTGCTGACAGACATTGATACCCGACTGGCATCCGAGCCTGTGCAGACGGAACCGTCGGCATCAGCAATCCCGGAGAAAATCCAAGTGGAGCTGCCCGCGAACATTGCCACCAACGAATCGGTAAAACGACTCGTAGAGGCGGCACTCGCCAAACAAAAAATCGAAGCCCTCAAAAGTCTTGACTTCTCGCAGTTCCCCAAAGAACTGGCAGAAGCCTTCGTCATCGCATTTAAGGACGGACTTGACAAGAATGTAAAAAATGCGCTTCACGAAGGCATCCGCAATGAGTTCGCAAGTCAGACCTGTCAGTTCAACGAGTCGGCAAAGCGTCTCAACGACCGGATGTATAGCATCGTCAACGGTGCTATCTGGGCGGCAATCCCCAAATGGGTTTATGCCGTTGCCGGAGCCCTATTGCTTATCGCTGTCGGTCTCGGCATAGGTTGTTTCCATCTCTATAAGGACAATGAGAGCCTGCGAAATACCGAGTGGCTCTACCGCTACGAAAGGCTTTGGTGGGATGGCAAGCATCAAGAAGATTTGCTACGCCGAGAAAAAACCTTTGCTGTCGGCACACAGCAGGAGCAGGATTCCATTAAGAATCTCACCCGCCAGCTCGAAAAATCCCGACACATAGAAGAAACCTTCCTCTATTTCAATCCGACTGAGAAATAGCGTTACTCTAACCGTAAGACAGGCAACCCCGACAACACTACCGGGATTGCCTGTCTTTTTTGATAAGTGTGAATATATGGCATTAAGAGCATTTTAAGGAGAAACCACCGAGCAATGGCAAGCGGACGGTCGGCACATGGCTCTGTGACTATGCGGAACACCGACAGCCCTTTGAAGAAATAAAACATCGCCACACACTCAATGAGGTTGGCGACGTCGCGGAAGGTCGGTATGATTGGAGGATTGATAGAGGACGAGGAGGAGTCAGCCTGTAATCCTGTTATAACTCTCCTTCATTAGAAATCATTTGTCGGGCATATCCTTATCTTCTTGCACTTTTAACCAAGACTGTTTCCGCTATCCCAGCCAACCATATCATCGAATAATACCGATTTATCTTTTAAAACCTTATAATGTTGTATAATTCTTTTTGTATAGTTGATACCAAACAAAATATATTCAATTCCACTTCGCTTACAGTTTTGCATGGTGGAACGAGTGTATATGTCTATACACAAAAGTCCTAACTGATATTCATTATTATTGTTTCTTTCCTGATTAAAGTAATTCTCATACATATTTATCAAATATGTCGGTGAAGAGGATTTGTCGTTTGCCTCATGTTCTAAAGGGATGACCTCACCATTTTCCATAATTACAGCAAATGGCAAAAACTCTCCAAATTCAGAAAGGAAAGTATAGATATATTCTTTTGCAAATTCTATCAAAGATAGTTCGTCTTCTGTTAGTACCATAATTATGTATAAAAATTAATTCCTGCATGACCACACAGTCACGGACGGAGGTTGGCGATGTCGCTGAAGGTCGGTATGATTGGAAGATTGAGAAAGGGCGAGGAGGAATCAGTCTGTAATCCCTTTATAACTCTCACATAGCCAAAATCGGTTATCCGTCAACTTCGATCTATGATGTAGGCTTCGGATGTTAAAATATCTACGATGTGTTCGGTTGTCTTTATTGCATAGTGCTTTACGTTTAGAGAAGATCCATACAACGCACTCATCCCAGTTGCCATGATTTCTCCCAGATAAGAGGAATTTTCCACTTCGTATAAGAGGCCGGAAGTCAATCCCACCATAACCTCGGTCATTCTAAAGTGTTCCAGAGTTACACGATAGGCAAATACATTCCTAAATCGAATGGCAATCGTTCCTCTGTTGTCAAAACGATCAAGTATAATTTTAAGGTCGGTAGCGTCATAATCTATTGAATTAATTGAACATTCGCAATCAATTACATTTATCTGATGGTATATCTCACTTTCCATACCCCAAAAATCGTTTATCGGTCAGTTTCATGATGTAATCGCATTTTCTTTTTCAGATATTCATCTTTGCCTATAAAATTCTGAGAACCGATGGCTCCACCTCCATATTCAAACACCACGAAAGGAGTATAAACAATAGAGGCATCTGATTCATTGATTTTCTCTTGTTCGTCAGAGGAGAGCGGGCTATGATATATCTGATAATCATACTTTCCCATGCCTACGCGACGGAATCCGACACAAAAAGGAGCATCAGGGACAGTCTGCAAAGAAATAGAAATACAGCCTATTTCGTCTAACTCTTTTTCCAGCCAAGCTAAAGAATTTCTGTCGAGGCCGCTTTGGATGAGCAACGAATCTATCTTTTCCTCACTGGGTTCCCAGTTGGAATCAATCTCACCATTTCCGTTTGAGAAATGGAAGATTGAAACATCGCCATGCTCGAATTCAATCTCAACGGAACATCCGGGAGTCATTTTATTGTAAAGATTACTATATATCCGCTCCATGCGTCCGCCATATTTAGTATAATGACGTTCCATTATATCGGCATCACATCTGTTGGTCGGATTGAAAAACAAGAATGAAAACAGGAGAATGTTGACCAGATTCAATATCAACAGCGCCTTCTTATGCCTGCTGTTGCATCTTAACGAACAGATAAAAGATATGCAGGCAACGATAACTGCCGGAATGAACAGCCAAAAGAATATAGCAATAAACCACACGAATAAATCGCTCACAAGAAGCCCAGTAAAGCATACCGTAAGGAATAACACACAAATGTATTGTATCGTTATCCATAATGGTTTATCGGTCAGTTTCATGTCAAGATTTATTTGACGATTAATACTATAATCACTGCGAGAACGAGGAAGCCAAGAAAGCCGTTGGCAAGATTGTTGTCGGCATGATCTATGTTATTGAAATCTTCCGAACCATAGCGGATTTGTCTGTGTATGACACTTTATGCCCGCGACGGAACAGCTGCAGACAACCGTACCGAAGCCCGGCTCCAATATGTTGAATCGCCGATATGAACCATGAACGTATAAACATATCATTTTGAGATTATTTAAGAAGCTGTCTTTTAAAAACGGAATTACTGTCAACGCCCATACTGACTACATTATAATCAGACGGTATATATATTGTGTCTCCAATCGCTACAATCGGTCTCGGGACATTCAGATTCCCGGAAAATTTCCACTCCTTCCCATCAGTCCTGCGCTTTAGTTTGCGCGATGTAATCCAAGGACCAAATTTGGTGTAGACAAAAGAATAATCAGAGTTATAGCAGATTACATCCGGCAGTTCAACAATTACGGTATCGTCTATTGAAATTATTGTATGCTCTCCCCACCAGGTAAGAGTGTCTTGAACTTCTTTTGGCAAATCGGAATAAAACACATCTTCGCCATCAGTGTAATCTATGGAACGAGAGCATCCGAAACACAAGCCAATCGCTCCAAAGGCTATAATGCCTACTATTTTCTGCCACTTTTTCATACTATTTTTAATTTAAGAATGCATTGATGAATAATTTAATGCTTAGTATAATATTGATGAATCCGACAATTATCAAGCTTATTGCGAACCAAATATCCGGTGAAGCGACGGCAATCAACATACCTCCATAAATCATATATACCAAAGCATAAATAAACAATATGGTTCGAGATGTCCCCTGAATCTTATGATTGCGATGGTCATAAAAGTAGTCACAAATAATTACAAAAATTCCTATAACCGAGAGTGGAATCCAAGCGAGAAATCCAAACACTAATAATGTGATGCCTTGAATAAACCACCAAAATTTTATGAATATATTAGTCCATGTTTTCATCGCTTGCCGCTATATCCGACTGATTGTTGTACTTTTATTTTCAGATATACTTCTTTTTGTCTTTTATGGTCATAAGTCTTCAAGAACAACATATTGTTGTCATGCCAAAAGATAGGTTGGATTTTGAAATCTTCTTGGAAAACGAATTCATTGTATTGAGTATTTTTATATGACTGGAAGTTATAAATATAATTCTCTTCGCGACGAAAGAACTTCAAGTCTAACGGCCCATCGCAATCGTATCCTGTCTGCGATACATACATCCCGTTTATATTTATTGCCGTTGGGAATGCCGCCTCACATAGGTATCTGCCACTCTCAGCATCAAACCACCATACAGAATCCTCAAAAGGAGTGTTGGGTATAACAAAACCATACAACTTAAATTTTGGAAGATATAATAACCATTGTTTGTTAATCCCAAAACCTTCTACAAAGTCATATATATCCCGACGGGTAAAAGAATCAAGCCGTTCAAACTTCGTTTGCGATTCTTTCAACACCATATTCACGATTTCGTTATTGGGAATGGTGTCTGCCGGAATAACATTATAGCGAGAATACTCTTTTTCTGCATCGGCATATTCAACGTAGCTTATTTCCTCTACTGAGAAAACAGCTTGGGCAGATGCAACAGCAGCACTTGCTATCACAATCACCAACATCCAAAATCGTTTATCAGTCAGTTTCATTACCACCACGGATTTTTGTATGTTGCACGACTGTCGCCGCTTTCGGGTTCAACAATATCAAGGTCTTTCCATTGCATGAATCTATCCCATTCTGGTGAGGCATATTTGGGATTAATGCGGATTTCTCCGGCTCCTATATCAAAATCAAAGCGGAATGGCAGACGGTTATCTCCCCACATACAGCGTTTTACTGTCGCAGGATCCTTGTAGCTTTGCCATGTGCCGACATAGGAGCGGTTCATATACCCATCGCCGTCCTGATCTGTGTTATCCACCTTAATGATTTCCGGTGCATCATTCGTTACATATCCGTATGCCCCCAATATACCGTGAAACAATCCGCTTCCATTTTGTGTAGAATCTTCCTTAAGCGAATAATCGGCGATAATTTTATAGTAGTCAGGAGAATCGGCGTCACGCTCAAAAACATGGTAGATTTTTTTGATTTTGACTTCTCCCGAAAAATCGCAGACATTCTTCTTCACCTTTGTTCGCCCCCTTACGGAGTATGTCACGGAATCCGATTTTACCACATCGGGATAGAAATAAACTTCTATCCGCTTGAAATCATTGCCAAGTATCCCGTTGACAGGAGCATCATAAGTGTAGTCACCCCAATAACTATATGTTTTTAGAAAGGGAGGCTCTAAACGCAGTTTGCCATCAATGAATAGCTGAGTACAGTCCTCAAACAATTGCCCTTCAATCGGGGTCATATATGTTTCATATAAATCGCTATAATCAATTCGAGCAAGATCAAGCGCATTATTGTCTATCCAATAATACACTGCGCCAAGTGCGTCGCGCTCAATTTTAAGTGGATTATTTTCCGGAATAATAGAATCTTGTATGGTATCATTAGAAATGAACGTAGCATTTTTACCCTTGCACGATATAGGCGAGAGACTACAAAGGCCTAATAATATAAGATGTATAAATTTCATCGTTTGCCTCCTTTCCGCCATAGACAAATGAACAAGAATACTATAATGAGATAATTAGCCAATACGAGATACCCAATATTCAATAAGGCATCATGAGAATCGGACAGGACTCTTTCGACAGAAGGGTGTCCTTTATATATAGTTTGCATATCTGACAACCCATATATTACGAAATTTATTATCGCTAAGATTGCAAGCGACACTGTGCCTGCTATTTTCTGCCACTTATTCATAATCGTTACGAAGAAAAACTAAAACGGATATATTAAAATGTTTTGTTCCCACTGTTCAAGTGTCATTTTTGCAGTAAGAGAATGTATATCCTCTCTCTGTGAGATCTCTTTGAGAATTGGAACAGCGATTTTGGGAGATATCGGCAGCAAGCCATAAGCGGCAAACATTCTTACGCCTACATTAGAATCAGACAACAATGCTTCCAATTCATTCATTTTTCCTAATCCCTTGAGATATTTGAGAATATGAATAACCCGGTCAAAGGCATTGTTGCCTTTTTTATAATCGCCACACTCCGTTGCAGCAGCTTGAGCAGCCGCAGTCAAACGAAAGTCGGTTAATGCTTTGCTGATGTTGTCAATCTGTTTCATTATTCAATCCATTCACCTGTAGGTTCTTCACGCCTTACAAATTCATCATCCTTTTTTATATACCAAGTTTCTTCGCCCGTCCACCAACTTGTTCTTATTTTGACGGCTATCAAATTGTCCGCATAACAGATATTTGTAATCAGTGGAAATGATGTGAACCACCAATAACCGCCCCAATGACCATAATCAACCGGTATATATTTCTTTAATATCTTGAGATTTCCTTTATTTATATTCTCTATCTTATCGCCTTTTCTACAACCGCCGACAAAGGTCGATAAGGTTTTGCTTATATCAGAAGTCAGGTATAGTCCCCGATATGTCAACTGAGGAATAATGCTGTCGATTCTATATTCATTGTCTTTCAATTCTGAGTAATGATAGGGGAATCCGAAGCGGGGATTAAAAATAGTTGTGTCAACATCCAGATAATATCTTTCAACGTCGATGTATTGTGGTATCACATGATATTTCGGCGCAGCATTTTTACCGGTCAGAAAAGTTCCCCCTTCAAGTTGCATGGACAGATAATTATAAGCCACCACCATGTCTATCAGGCTGTCATTTTTTACTGCCCTCGATGCTACGCTATCGGAATATGCTTCCCAATCCGAGAAAAACTCACTAAGGTTCTTCTTGGTCAGTTTCGGATACTTTGACAGAAATGACTGCCCACTGCATACGATAGCTGACAGCGTGAGCATTATTGTTATAATAAATATCTTGTTTTTCATCTCTTGTCTCCTTTCTCGCGATTCTTGACTGAATGTTTTGGAGCTGGTCTGACAGCGTCATTCGGCATCGCATTTTCAAGCATATATCTGAATATGCAATTGTTGTTCTGTTCTAATAAATTATCT
>URNY01000109.1 GCA_900549375.1 uncultured Bacteroidales bacterium
GAGGGTGTGGCATATCCCAAGCCGCTCGTGCCGCTCTGCGGCGAGCCGATGATCGGCCGTCTGATTAGAATATTCCGCGAGAACGGAGCGCAACGGATCTCCCTGATCGTAAACGAACAGATGACGGAGGTGCGTGAATTTGCTGAGCGTCTGAAACGAGAACTCCCCATAGAGATGGATATCACGGTTAAGACCACCCCCTCGTCGATGCACAGCTTCTATGAAGTCGGCAAACGACTGCACGGTCATGGCCGGTTTATAGTGACCACTGTCGACACCATCTTCCGCGAACCCGACTTCGCGAAGTATGTCAAGGCGTATGCCGACGCGCCTGAGGATGTGGACGGCATGATGGCCGTGACTACATTCGTCGACGATGAGAAACCGCTTTATGTGGCGACTTCGCCGGAAATGAGAATAGTTAGATTCCTTGACGGACCGGTAGGAGAGTTCGCAAGAAACGCGGGGATTAAACAATATGTTTCCGGGGGTATCTATGGTCTCGGCGACAAGGCGGTGGATCTTCTCGACAGTTGCCTGCGCGACGGAGTGAGCCGCATGCGCAACTACCAGCGGGCGCTCGTGGCCGCCGGACTGCGCCTGAAAGCCTTCGATATGGGGAAGATCATCGATGTGGACCATGCCGGCGATATCCGCAAGGCAGAGGAGTTTATTCGCCAGGCCTGACGGGCTTATAATCCGGCTGTATAATCTGAAAGAAATTAGACTAACCGAGATGGCAGACATCAAGATAGCGGGAGTGATGCGCGCTGGCGCTTATTCCCCGAATCACATAGGAAATGACGCGGCGATTTTCAACGCCGTGGCCGAACAGCTCAGGAAGAGGGGCTGCGAGGTGAGAATATATAACGAGGAGCAATTCCGGAACGAGACCATCGGCGAGGATATCATTCTCAACATGTGCCGCGAGCGGGAATCGATAGCCAAGCTTGTGCGTCTTGAGGACGAAGGACGGCTCGTGATCAATTCCGGCTATGGAATCGAGAACTGCACACGCGAGCGAATGACGCGTATCCTCTTAGGCAACGGTATCCCTTATCCGGAGAGCCTGATAGTGAATACCAACGAGGATGTACGCGGCGAGCTGGAGAGCCATGGCTTCACTAACGTGTGGATAAAGCGAGGCGATTTCCACGCCATGCACAAGGAGGACGTGAGCTATTGCCGCCATCCTCAGGAGGCGCAGGAGGTGCTTCATGAATATTTCTACCGCGGCATCAAGCGGGCGGTGATCAACCGCCATCTTGTAGGCGATCTGATAAAATTCTATGGCGTAAGCGGTCAGGACTGGTTCTATTGGTTCTATCCCTTCGACGAAGGACACAGCAAATATGGCTATGAGGCCATCAACGGCAAATCCCACGGTCTGCAGTTCGATCTTGAAAGTCTCAAGGCTATGTGTCAGCGAGCATCGGACATCATGGACGTGAAAATATATGGCGGCGACTGTATCGTGGATCCCGACGGAACGGTGCGCATAATCGACTTCAACGACTGGCCGAGCTTCGCCCCCTGCCGCGCCGAAGCAGCTCCGCATATCGCCAAGTGTGTGCTCCAGTCGATTCGGGAATGGAAAAAGAAATGATTATGGAAGAGAAGGTAAAAAAATCTGCAGTAGAGAAGGAGGCCAAGAAAGAATCGGGCTTCAAGTCATCGTTAAAGTCGATGGATACCGAAGAGACTTTCGACCTTATCTTTTACCGCCCCATAGGCTATATGTGGGCATTGCTGGCTAAGAAGTTGGGAGTGACGCCCAACGCCATAACAATTGCCTCCATATTCTTGGGCATAGGTGCGGGAGTATGCTTCTATTCCAATGATATATGGGTTAACCTCGCGGGTGTGTTGCTGCTGGTATGGGCCGATTCGTTCGACAGTGCCGACGGGCAGCTTGCCCGCATGACCAAACAGTATTCGCGCATCGGGCGCATCCTCGACGGCGTGAGCGGCGACATCTGGTTTGCGGCAATTTATATCGCCATCTGTCTGCGTGAGAATGTGACTTCCACATTCTTTATGGACCATCACTGGGTGATATGGGTGGTTGCCGTCGTTACCGGTCTCTGCCATGCCGTGCAGGCCGCCATGGGGGATTATTACCGTCAGTTCCATCTCTATTTCCTGAAAGGGGAGGAGGGTAGCGAGCTCGACAGCGCAGCGCAGCTATGGCAGAAGTATCATGCGCTCAGCTGGAAGCATGACTTCTGGAAGAAACTCACCTTGATGTTCTATACCAATTACACAGTGGGCCAGGAGAAGCGGACTCCGCAGATGCAGAAACTCCGCGCGGCTTTGCGCGAACGTTACGGCAACACGGTGCCTCAATCCTTCCGCGATGCATTCCGCGCCAAGAGCAAGCCTCTGATGAAGTATACGAATATCCTTTCGTTCAACACCCGCACGTTCGCGCTTTTCGCCGCCATCCTCATCTTCAGGATGCCCTGGCTCTATTTCGCATTCGAACTCACGGTGCTCAACGGCGTTCTAATATATATGATGTGGAGGCATGAGCGGATCTGCCGCTCATTCCTCGGCAATCTTTCAAAATACGACAAATAATGGACACGAAAGGCATCAAAGGTTTTATATTCGACTACGGCGGCACTCTCGACACCGGGGGCGACCATTGGAGCGAAGTGATATGGCGCGCTTACAACGAGGCCGGAGTGAAGGTTGACAAGGCTGAATTCCGCGAAGCTTATGTGGAGGCGGAGCGCGAACTGGCACGCACGCGCCATATCCTGCCTGAGCATGATTTCAGCGATCTTCTGCTCATCAAGATGCGCCTTGAGCTGCAATGGCTCTCGGAGCATGGCTTCTTTCCTCCGGCAGATGTCGAGGAAAAGGCAAAACTCATAGCCGATATCTGCTATCGCTCGGCAAAGGCGAAGGTGGCGGAGGCCGTGCCTGTGCTCGAAGCGTTGAGCCGCCGCTATAAGCTTGTGCTCGTTTCCAATTTCTACGGTAATATCTCGACGGTGCTCAAGGATTTCGGTATCGACCGCTATTTCCCGAAGATTGTGGAGAGTGCCGTTGTCGGAGTGCGCAAGCCTGATCCCGAGATATTCCGTATCGGAGTGCGCGAGCTCGGCCTGAAGCCCGAGGAGGTGGTTGTGGTAGGCGACAGCTATACCAAGGATATCGAGCCGGCGCTTAAAGTTGGGTGCCGGGCTATCTGGATAAAGGGGAAAGGATGGACGGATGCCGAGGATGCACGCCAATATCCGGATACAATTACGAAAATAGGTGAAATTTTGTCGATGTTCGGAATTGAGCCTAATTAACAGAAATTAACGAAAGCTATCGATAAAGCTAAAGAATTAACATAAATTGGCTAAAAGGGGGTCTTCTTAAGAATGTTTAAGAATTGACCCCCTTTCTTTTTGTTAAAAACAGTTTGCAGTCTGCGAAAGAGGTAATAATTTTACGCCCGAATTTCAATCGTTTTATCTCTCCGCAGAAAAGAAAGCAAAAAGAAACAAATAGCAAAAAGAAAAGAATTATGGCAACTAAAAAAGCAGAAGCGCCCAAAGGGAAACTGGGCGTGATGGTAGTCGGCCTCGGAGCCGTCAGTTCGACATTCATGACAGGAGTGCTCATGGCCCGCAAGGGGCTGGCCCATCCTATCGGTTCGATGACGCAGTATGACAAGATGCGTGTAGGCAAAGGCGCCGACAAGAAATATCTCCACTATAAGGACATCGTTCCTCTGGCAGACCTGAACGATATCGTGTTCGGCGCATGGGATGTTTATCCTGCCAACGCATACGAATCGGCAATCAATGCAGAGGTTCTCAAAGAGAAGGATATCAATCCTGTGAAGGATGAGCTTGAGGCCATCAAACCGCTGAAGGCTGCATTCGATCATAACTATGCCAAGCGTCTTGACGGCGACAACGTTAAGCAGTGCCGCGATCGCTGGGATATGACCGAGCAGATCCGCGAGGATATCCGCAATTTCAAGAAAGAGACGGGTGTTGACCGCGTGGTAGTGCTATGGGCCGCTTCGACCGAAGTTTATGTGCCGGTTGACGAGGAGGTTCATGGCTCGCTCGCCGCTCTCGAGAAAGCCATGAAGGCCGACGACCGCGAGCGCATCGCTCCGTCGATGTGCTATGCATACGCCGCACTTTCCGAAGGATGCCCCTTCATCATGGGCGCACCGAACACCACAGTCGATATTCCCGCAATGTGGGAGCTGGCAGAGAAGACGAAGATGCCTATCGCCGGCAAGGACTTCAAGACCGGTCAGACGCTCGTGAAATCCGGTTTCGCGCCCATCATCGGCACCCGTTGCCTCGGCCTGCACGGCTGGTTCTCTACCAACATCCTCGGCAACCGCGACGGTCTCGTGCTTGACGAGCCCGCCAACTTCCGCACCAAAGAGGTTTCGAAGCTCTCCACTCTTGAAAGCATCCTCGTTCCCGAGAATCAGCCCGACCTTTACGGTCACGGCAACGATGAGGACACCCAGTATTATCACAAAGTACGCATAAACTATTATCCTCCGCGCAACGATAATAAGGAAGGCTGGGACAACATCGACATCTTCGGCTGGATGGGCTATCCGATGCAGATCAAGATCAACTTCCTCTGCCGCGACTCGATTCTCGCCGCGCCGCTCTGCCTCGACCTCGTGCTGCTCAGCGACCTTGCCGCCCGTTCGGGCCGTTACGGCATCCAGCGCTTCCTGAGCTTCTTCCTCAAGAGCCCGATGCACGATTACACCAAGGGCGAAGTGCCCGTGAACCATCTCTTCCAGCAGTACACGATGCTGAAGAATGCCATCCGAGAGATGGGCGGCTATGAAGCCGACGAAGAGATCGACTGATCCCTGTCACGCCATTGATAAAAATAACAGAACCCGCCATCCGGAATCCGGAGGCGGGTTTTGTTATGTCAACCCGGAGGGTTGAGAGAGTCGGTGGGAATTACTTGCCGGCTTTGCGGAAGAAAGAGCTGCGGAGCGAGAGGGGTTTAACTGCGCCCTCGAAAGCTGCGCGGGTTTTGGTGTAGCCATAAACGTAGCTATAGCCGTCGCCCTGCTCTTCGGCGATAGAGCCGTTCTCGTTGAGCTGGTAGCTGTAGGTTGTGGTGTGGGTATATGCGTCCTTGCCATCCTCTGTCTCTTTGACAGAAGCGGGGAGTTTTGCCGTGCCCTTGCCGAAGAGGCCTGCCATTGCGAGCACTTCCTCAGCATCTTCCATACCGATGTTGGTGATTGCCATGGTGTTCTGGAGGAACTTGTTGGCGGTGGTGCCGTAGGTTACCTCGTAGGTCTCTTTCCACTTATCGGTTTCGCCATCCTCAACCTCGGTAGAGTTCTCCACTGCGGAAATCATGTTGCCGTCTTTCCACGTATAATTGAGTGAATAGTCCTGCTTGGAAGTGGAGGTTTCACCTTCGGTGAGGTCTTTGTATGTCTCGTTGGTAGAGGAAGAGATGGCGGTGAGGTTGCCGTTGCCGTCGTAAGCGAAATTGATCACGCCGTTGCCGACATACTGATAGCGGTCGGAACCCTCTTTCTCCTCATAGTTCCAGGAAGCGGAAAGCTGGGCGATATAACCTTTTTCGCAGAATTTTACGTTGTAGACGGAAGTCTCGCCGTCATAGTCGGTCTCGGTGATCGTGCCTTTGTCGTAATCGATCTTGAGCGACTGGCTGGCGGAGGAAGAACCGGAGGTTACAGTGCTCAGACGTCCTTTGGAATCGTAGCTGAAAGTATAGCCGTTGATGGAAGTGAGGCGTGAGCCGTCAACCTCGGGAGCGGGAGCAGCGTCACCCCCGTTGGGGCCGTCATCGTCGCTACATGAAACAAGGGGCATAGCCAGAACGGCTGCCAATGTGAAAAACTTAAAAACTTTCAAAGTCTTCATTTAAATTAAAAATTTAGGTGAAAATTAAATAGTGAAAATCTATTGTCGGTGTAATTGAATTGCAAGTGTTGTTTGTTGCAAGTTACGTCTGTGACCTTTTACAAAACGGATGCAAAATTAATGAATTGTGCACTAACGCGAACTTCAACCGAGTTAAAATTTGTTAAGAACAATCGTGGCGAGTCCGAATTCTTAGTAAATTTGCGACATGAGAATAGATTTACTGACGGTGATGCCGGAGATGCTGGAGCCGTTTTTCAACTGCTCGATTTTAAAACGGGCACAGGATAAAGGACTGGTGGAGATTGCTGTGCATAATTTACGCGACTATACCAGCAGCCGCCACCGCAAGGTTGACGACTATCCCTTCGGCGGTGAGGCCGGGATGGTGATGCAGATCCAGCCTATCGACGCCTGTATCTCCAAACTCAAAGAGGAGCGCGATTATGATGAGGTGATTTTTACATCGCCCGACGGTGAACGTTTCGACCAACCCATGGCCAACTCCCTCTCCCTTCTTCAGAATGTGATAATTCTATGCGGCCATTACAAGGGAATAGACTGGCGGGTGAGGGAGCATCTTATTACTAAGGAGATTTCGATAGGCGACTACGTCCTCACGGGCGGGGAATTGCCTGCCGCAGTGATAGCCGATGCCATGGTGCGACTCATCCCCGGCGTGATCGGAGACGAACAGTCCGCGCTTTCCGATTCCTTTCAGGACGGACTCCTTGCGCCGCCCGTATATTCGCGTCCGGCGGAATACAAAGGATGGCGTGTTCCCGACATACTCCTCTCCGGCCATGAGGCAAAAATAGCCGAATGGCGTTATGAGCAGGCGCTCGAGCGAACAAAAAGACTGCGTCCCGATTTGCTCAAATGAAAAAAATGTATTAACTTTGCGCCATATCAGCCGCAATAGCTCAGTTGGTAGAGCATTTCATTCGTAACGAAAAGGTCGTGGGTTCGAGTCCCACTCGCGGCTCTTGGATTCCCTCTGGCTCAAAAGCCGGAGGGAATTTTTTATTTGAGGCGATTCGGAGTTGGAGATCTCAGACATTTTGGGCCCGTAAAGGTCCATAACTACTCGCTTTTTGGGGTAAACTACTCGCCAACTACTTGTTTTTTAGTCGAACTACTCGTTTTTAGCGCATAACTACTCATTTTTTACAACTATCCCAGATAGTCACAAACTATCCGAGAACTATCCGAAATTCAACCCAACTATCCGAAATTTGACATAACTATCCGAGAACTATCCGAAATTCAACCCAACTATCCAAGGATTGGAGACTCTGCATACCAAAGTCTGCCATCTGTAGATATCTGATTCTCGTTCTTCATTTCATTCATAATGTTCTTCAAGAGAACAAGATTCTGTTCGGGAGTGTTGCGGCTGGGGAGTGTGCCTGCAAGATATTCCATAATGTCGCTTCGTTTGGCTCCGTCTGCCCCGGCGTTCTGAATGTATTGGAGTGTCATATGTTTTATCTTATCGCGCTCCAAGCCGACAACGCGGGTATAACCGGAAAGTTGCTTGGTTTTCTTGGCTACTGTCAGCGAGATACGGTAGTTTGGAGCTTCGCCTTCGATGAGACCACGCTGAATCATATCCTGTGCGACCGATTCATCAATACGATGACCCTTCTGGATTGCATCAAGTGAGATGCAGTCCCAGAGGGTAAGTGAATCGTTATTCTTGAGCATATTGGTGTAACGCTCATCAATGGACCTACCGTAAATGCGGACAGCAACCTGCTGCTTGTCATTGTCAATTTCATAGTCCGGCATAGGGAAGCGGCGCTGCCACTGCTCGGTGAACATCTTCTTGATTCCTCGGCTCACGGTATCAATCATGTTGAAATGCACCATCGCCTGACAGAGACAGTCGTTGCGGAAGAACTTCTGCGGCTCATCCGTGCTCAAAACCTCTTCCAATGACCCCGGGATGAATGAACCGGCATTGGAATAGTAAAGGAATCCGGGATTCTCAACGAAGTTGATACGCTGCTGGAGCTGGTAATTCGAGTGGGCTATGCAGTTGTGTAGTGCCTCGCGGATGGTATAGTCATCATACTGCTTCATCGTGTCGGGGAACAATGTTCCGCCCGGCATCTCGCGCAATGTCAGATTATGAATCTTGGCAAGGATTTCATCGACTGTCAGTATGTATGGCACGGAGAAATGCTCGTAATCAACAACATCCTTGTTCTTGTCGCGTAGCGTCCATGTCACCTGCACTACCGCCGGCCTCAGCAGATACTCCGAGAAGCTCTTGCCTAAAAGAATTATAGCGGCACGTGTCAGCTTGCCGTCAATTATAAGACCGCATTTGCTGAGAAACTTTTCATCAGACCAACCATTGACTTCGGCAACCGGAATCCGGCTATGCACCTTCTTAAACATCTTCCGGGCTTTGGCAATCGCAACCTCATCAAGGTCATCGAGCGTAGCGTTGGGCACAATCTCGGCAGACCAATCGCGATATGGTGTCTGATTACGGATTTCATCCTGCTTAGACTGATTTAGTGGCTTCAGACTCTCACCGTCACGACCGTAAGCGATACCCTTCCACTTTATCACGATATTTCGTGGAGAGGCCGGAATCTTGAACATCAGTATGCGTTTGCCGTCAACTTCCACCGGAATAATCTCGCGGAATGTCTGACCGTCACTCATGTTATTAGTGAGGTCCTGTTTCACCTTATTCAGAGCACCTTCGCTATCCTTATAAGAAGTACCAATAATTTCATGCTTCTTTTCATCATAGCCGAATACCAGCCACGCAAAAGGAAGCCCACGCAAATTTGCCTCGTTGCTCAATGCCGAAAAGTACTTACCGAGATCATCAAAGTCGAAGTTATTCTCCGCCTTCTTGAACTCCATCACTTCCGATTCCTTATGCTGAATCAAAGAGTGGAAAAGCTGCCTGTATGTCGAGTTGTCAGTTGTCATAATCTTCAAACTTTAGTAGATGACAAAAATTAAAATTATGCCCTTAAATATCTAAATAATAATCGATTATATTTGCGAGAGTGTCTGAAGATTAGTAATTTAAAGGAAAAGTTTGTCGACTTTTCTACTTGAAAAACTACTACTTCCAAGGATTCGATTAAAGTTAAACAAATCCTCCCTATTATGCAAGAGCATTTTGGACAAAGTATGAATTTGACATGCATAAAACTCATGGCTTTGCTCCTCCTCGCTCTGTGCGTGGTGCAAACGGTCAGTCTCCCCAAACTTGCCGATGAGATATGCCCATACCTGTAGACAAGGACGCGATGTTGGCTCCATTGCTCAACAGGTTCGTTCCACAACTGTGACGGGCGCAGTGCCAGGTGATGTGTTTCTGGATACCGGCGCGTGCGACCCAGTGGCGAAGAGCCTTCAAACACATGGTGTGGCTCGGGAGCGGCAAGGAATATCGGGAATCTCGGGAATATCGGGAATATCGAGGAGCTCGGGGCGATGGCATTCCGGATTTGTTTTGCTGCTTTGCGATAAATTTAATATCTTTGTCTTAGAAACTGTTTA
>URNY01000110.1 GCA_900549375.1 uncultured Bacteroidales bacterium
CAGTCGCGCCGATTCACATTTTTTAAGTTTTTACAAGGTTTTTTCAAAAACAAATAATATCTTTGCATCGCTTTTGAAACCGCTTGCGGAAGACTCCTATTACTACATGGAGACAGCAAAGGCGGATTCATGTATGTTACACTGAGATGTCATTCTTTATTAGGCACAAAGCAGTTATTATCAACGCGCTGGCCATATTCCTCCTCTTCGCTTCCGGATGCTCCGGAAAAGAGGATGCCTCGCGGGCCGCTTCCGACACGGTAGCGGCCAAAACGGAGGATTATCATGCCGACAACGACATCGCCATGACTTTGCAAAGTATTGTCGATGCTCTCGCCTTGAAGGAACCGCTCGACACTCTTGAATACAATTTCGAAGGAGTGCTGACCGATGGCGAGGGACATCCGCTCTACACCGACATCCAGGGGTCACCGGGTTTATGGGATGTGGACGTGATTTCGAAGAACTCGGCCGTGATCCGCAACATCTATTTAGGCGACCTGCTACCTGAGTATCTCGAGAATTATCTCACCACGAGCCTTAACCTCACAAACGACAATATAATAGAGACGGCGCTCTACGACGATGAAGAGGAAACGGAGATCACCGTCTATCGCCTCGACAACTGCTTCATCCGCTTCGAGACGCGCGCCGCCGTAGCGCCCAACGGCCTCGAAGGCCCGCTGGTCCGCATCATGGTCTCCACCGCTCCGCCACCGGAAAGCTAAGATTCCGTTTCAACAGCCTATGTATCAGACCCTCAAATTTCAGAATCTATCTGGGTTTGAAAGATTCGCAGTAATCGTTGGGGTTCACGGATTCCCTGTTAAAAGCGCATCGGTCTGTTGGAATGTCATGGACATAGTAGGCGCAACGACCGCACCGGCGATTGAGATTTCGCCCTTTGGAGCCGGTCGACACACTTCCAACACCAAAAAACAGGAATATCAGATACATCCAGCAGAACATCAGCGTTCCCATGCCATAGAAGAAGAGGTATAAGGCCTCCACAATGGCCGGTCTGAGTCCGCCGAGTTTCTTTGACCGCACAATAAGCAATATGGCTTCATTTATGGCGGCTACCGTGAGCGTGATATTGATGTTCTGCGTCACATAACCTACCATACAGGAACCGAAAACGATTATCAAGGGACGGAAATGAGTCGCTTTCGAACACCATGTTATCTTGCGGCCTGCAAGTTTGTCGAAAAAGTTATCGCAGGATCGAGTGCCGAATAGTGTCCATAGTCCCACAATCATCCCTAAAAACAGCGTCAAGCCTATTACCAACGCCATAGATTCAGGCATTTTCATGTTGGCATTGGCATTGCGCTTGCGCTCCAAGTCATCCAGCCATTTGAAATAGTTCGGCGTCTCATATTCCTCTCCGCGATGGACATTGCCGAGTTTTGTGATTCTTTCCGGTTCTGCAAAAACAGTGACTGATTCATCCATAACACGGAAGCGTTCGGCAAAAGCGCCGGGAATGCCGCTTAGAAAAGCAATGGCAAAAAGAAGAATTCGCAAAGTATTTTTCATAAATGTTATGTTTAGCTGCGTCAGACGGGTTAGCGGGGTTTATAGATCTTATAGATCTTATAGATCTTATAGATCTTATAAATCTTATAGACAATATATACTATCGCGAAATTACGAAGATTCTTCCATGAATCCAAAGCAATGCGCCATATTCAGGCATTTCGGCTCCTCTGACTTAGGTGTTGTCTTTATAGCTCGAGTTTCGCATGTAATTTTATATTACGAGAGAGAGTCGCGGAGCGACTCACCTCAATCGGAAACCATCTTACTTTAAAATTTTAAGAAACAGTGTCTAAAAATATAGCGAGCTTCGAGTCCGACGGGAAGCCGGTTTCGAAGCTCGCGTTAGTTCTGGAGAATGGCTTTTTTTTACCTCACAGAGATTTTGGCGGAGCCGCAGAGGTAGAGGCCGGGAGCGAGCGGAAGCTCGGTCTTGCCGGATTTTACGGTTCCGGTGAAGGCGGGGAGGCCGGAGATGTCGAAGATCTCAATCGTGCGTTCAGCATCGCTTTCGATGGTGATTACACCTTTGCCTGCTGTCAGCTTCAATCCGGAAGCCACAGCGGATGCCTCAACAGCCGAGGTCTTGGTGTCGAGTTTAAATGCGGCAAGAGATGCGGCAAAACCTCCGGCGGGAGCTGTTGATTTCTCTTCTGTTCCATAAAATGCGAAGGGAAGGTTCTTGCCGCCGCGGGCGACTGCATAAAGCGTTTTCGATTGGGGTTCAAAGGCGCAGTCGGTTGTGGTGCAAGTTGCCACGCCCGAAGCGAGCGTGAATGATTCCGCGTCATCCCAGGAGCGCAGTGTAACACCTTCGGCGGCATTCATCCGATAGCCATAAAGCCAGACTTTTCCTTCAGCGGCAAACACATTGTCCCACTGACTGATTCCCGTCCCATAGATTTTAGCATCGATGAAGCTTCCGTCGGCAGCGTTAGTTCTATACGCGAAACCCTCCTGAAGAGTGCCGGAGCAGCTTATGCTCGCTGTTGACTGTCCGGGAGCATATAGAGCGCCAAGCATACCGCCATAGACATACAAAGAGTCGTCGATCACCTCGATACCGACCGGTATAAGGGATGATCTGCCGTTTGAGGCGGCCTCAATGGAGCAGACGGCAAGATATTCGGGCACAAGAGCAGTGGAGAGCGCACCCGTCACGATGCTATAGGGAGCCGCCGGAAGAGTGGCTGTAACATTGCCGAGATTCAGGCTTCCTCCCTCCTTGCAGGGAGCCACGGCTCCGAGATATAACTTGTCGCCGGAAGCTTTAAGAGCGAATATGCGGTCGCCGCCGGCAACGGCGCCCGAGGGATTGAGATGCGAGAGATAATTCCCTTCAGGATCGAGTTTTACAAGGAACAGCCCCCCGTCTGCACTCTCCTCGGTGATATTGCGGGGAGTGAGGATATGGCATGAATTGCCTGTCCCGGAAATAGCCATAGGAGTGGAGAAAGATCCGCCGACATAGATATTGCCGGAAGCATCCACCGTGAGCGCCGATGGAGTAACGGCATCTGTTGTCTCGGCCGTTTTGCCGAGAAGCGGCGTCTGGTCCTGCACGAAGAAGCGCGACCATTCCACATCGCCTGTCGCAGAGAGTTTCACGATCTGCGCCTGATAGACCCATGCGCTTGTGTTCCATCCTTCCACGGGGACTTCCGTGCCTGATGCGTCTACAAAACGAGGAGCGAAATAATCATTTCCAAGTTTCGAAGCGCGGGTTTTCAACACGAAAACCACACCCCCGTCGGGAATGGCCGCGCTTGCAGCAGCAGGGGCTCCATTGGCATAGGCACCGTTCATCGCGACGGCCCACGCCTTTGAGCCATCGGCATTATGTTTAATCACAACAGGGTTATAGGTCATCGCCGTTGAAGCAGTGCCGGAAGCCACCTCCTCACCGCCGAAAGTGAACTTGTCGGTAGTCTTTGTCGAGGTGAAATGGCCTATGCTTACGAGTTTGTTGTCGGCGGTGAGCACAAGAGACGTGATATTGTCTTGCGAACCCGCGCCGCCGTGAAGGCGGTTCCATAGATACTGAGGCGTCTGAGCGCCTGCTGAAGCTCCTGCCAGAAGGAGCACTGAAAGAAGTAATGTTTTTTCCATGCCGCAAAATTACCCCATCCGATTGGTGTACGAAATACCCATTGTTAGGGAAATCCGGATCTGATTTTAACGATTTCTCGGGATTGTCGGCGATTCGGAAATGAGATAATTTTGCACTGAATTTTCGAACAGACAATATTCTACGACTGGCAGACGTGATCCCTACAATCAATTATAAAATACTCGAAGCAGTTATCCTCCTTTCCCTTTCGCCGGGCAACGGCCGTCCTGCCGCCGATTCATCAGCCGGAGAATCGACAGCCGGCAAAACCACGACACTTCAGGAAGTGGTGGTGACGGCCGGAGAAAGCGAGGGAATCACGAGCGCCTCACGAATCGGGCGCGACGCCATGAGCCATCTGCAGCCAACGAGTTTCACCGACCTGCTGGAGCTTCTTCCCGGCAATATGTCGCAGACTCCCGACATGACCGGCGTCAACTCGATATCATTACGCGAAACGGGTAACATTACTGCCACGGGGGGAAAATCCGATAACCCCGATTTCGCCATCTCATCGCTCGGCACCCTTTTCATGATCGATGGCGCTCCGGTGAATACCGAGGCGAACATGAGCGGCATCCCCTCTTATTCCGCAGGCGATCCGGAAGCGAAGCGCGACATCGCCAACCGAGGAGTGGACATGCGGGCAATTTCCACCGACAATATCGAGAGCGTGGAAATCGTTCGCGGCATCCCTTCGGCCGAATACGGCAACCTCACCTCGGGACTCGTAAACATCCGCCGCACGCGCCGGCCGGGGCCTTTCACCGCCCGCTTCAAAGCGGATGAATTCAGCAAACTTCTGACGCTTTCCAAAGGTTTCGGCATAGGAAACACTCTCATAAATATCGACGGAGGCTGGCTCGACTCAAAAGCAGACCCGCGCGATAATCTCGAGAACTACAGGCGTCTCAACTTCTCGGCTCGTGTGAATCATGATTTTTATCGGCCATGCCTGACGACATCTCTCACCGTGGGAGCGGATTATACCGGTTCGTTCGACAATGCCAAACAGGATCCGGACCTAAGCTATGGCAAGATCGACGATTTCAAAAGCAGTTATAACCGCATGGCCCTTAAAGCCATGTTGAGAATGGAACCTACCTCCTCTCGCTGGCTGCGGGAAGTGACACTCAACGCTTCGGCAAGCTATCAGATCGACCGCACCGAACGCCACAAGCAGGTGGCACCGCAAAGAGCCTCCGTGGCGCCGACCTCGATGGCGGAAGGCGTTCAGGAGGGAAGCTATCTTCTTTCGGAATATGTCGCCGATTACTTTTCGGAAAGCCGGCCGCTTAGCACATGCGTGAAACTCACGGCAGACGGAGTGCTCCACGGCACCACTCTTTCACATGCCTACAAGGCCGGCGCAGAATGGACCGTAGCGAAAAACTTCGGCAAGGGGCAGATTTATGATCTCACCCGCCCTCTGTCTGCTTCGTGGGCAACACGACCGCGCGATTACCGCAATATCCCGGCGCTCCATACCCTCTCCTTCTTCGCCGAAGAGAAAGCCACTCTGACCTTCGGCGCCAACATCGCCGAGTTCCAGGCCGGACTGAGACTCTCAATGCTCCCCGGACTCGACAGCAGATATTACCTATCGGGGCGCGTTCATGCCGACCCGCGTATAAACGCCGTATGGAATTTCCCGACATTCACAGCCTCAGGCAAAGCCGTAAGGTTGCTACTTGCCGCCGGATACGGACTCACCACCCGCTTCCCTACCATCGACTATATCCATCCGCAGGTTTCATACAACGATTTCATCGAGCTGAACTATTACGACTCGTCGAAACCCGCGGAGCGAAGCCGCATAATACTGCGCACTTACATCAATGACCCCGCCAACCATGCTCTGCGCGCTGCCCGCAACATGAAATGGGAAGTGCGCGGAGGAGGTTCATGGGGGAAGACCACGTTTTCCGTGACCTATTTCCGCGAACGTATGCGCTCCGGATTCAGATACACCACGGAATACCGTCCATACGAATATACGCTCTACGATGCCTCGGCAATCGATCCCTCTTCCCTTTCGGGCAAACCGCAGACCACGGGACTTCCCTATGAAACTCGCAGGGTACTCGCCGGCACGGGAAAGGTGACGAACGGCAGCCGTCTCGACAAAGAGGGGATAGAGTTTCAGCTAACAACTCCGCGCTGGTCACTGCTCAAGACCGCTCTGACCGTGAGCGGAGCGTGGTTCCACACGGTTTATTCCTCATCTGAACAGGTGTTTGTGCCGGTATCGGATGTGGTTGGCAACAGCGCAGTGCGCGACAGATTCGTGGGCCTTTACGATTCCGACAATGGGCGCGCCAACAACCGGTTCAACACCAACTTCATGTTCGACACCCAGATTCCGCGTTGGGGACTACTCTTCACCACCTCTTTGCAATGCCTGTGGTTCGAGTCGACACGCCGCATGAAGGAATCGGGAATACCGTCGCATTACATATCGGCTGAAGACGGCAAACTGCACCAGTTCCGGGCGGAAGACCTCGACGATCCGCTGCTCCGTCACCTCGTCAGAAATTTCAACGACGATGCATTCCGGCGCCAGACAATACCCCCGGCACTCTACGTGAACCTGAAAGCCACCAAGAAGATTGGAAGATGGTTGAGAATATCGGCATTCGTCAACAATATCATCGATTATCTCCCCGACTTTCACAGCAACGGTCTGCTGATCAGGCGCAGTGTCGACACATATTTCGGAGCGGAAATAAACATAACGATTTAAACATAACTCACTATGATAAAAGTTACTGAATTCAAACCCATCTCTGCGCGTCTACGCGCCATCATGCCCACATTGGCGATTGCAATCTCAGCCGGCATAGGCCTGCAATCCTGTTCCGATAATCTTCCCGACATCTCCGATGAAGACGAGACCGAACAACCCGACAACGGCGGCAACACAACCAACCGCAGCAACGACCTCGTCATTGCCGAGATCTTTTTCACCGGAACTCAGAGGCCATCCGGCATACAATATATCGGCGACGACTATATCAAGCTCTACAACAACTCCGACCATGTTGTCTATGCCGATGGCCTGACAATCTTCGAATCGGAGTTCCTCACCACAGAGAAATGCGAATATACTCCCGACATTATGACCGAGGCCATGACCGTCGACGCACTCTACACAATCCCCGGCAGCGGCACCGACCATCCCGTACAACCGGGAGAGTATCTGCTTATCGCCGACACCGGCATCGACCACCGCGAGCTGAATCCCAATTCCTTCGATCTGTCGGGAGCGGATTTCGAATGGTATGATGTATCAAGTGTGCCTTCGAGTCTCGACATTGACGGCACCACCGTGCCGAATCTCGACAAATGGTATTGCTATACCCGCTCTTTCTTCATGCTCCACAACCGCGGTTTCAAGGCTTACGGTATCGCCCGCATTCCTGTGGACAAAGAGGAATATCTGCGCGATTATCTCTACGACTATGAATATGTGATGACCCTTCCGGCCGGCACATTCCCGATGAGCGAATCGGCCTACCGCCTCCCCAACGAATGGATAGAGGATGTGGTGAACTGCTCGATAGCCTCCGATTTCGCATGGGTTGTATCTGATTCATCGCTCGATTCCGGATGGACACATTGCGGCGAGATAAATGCCGACAAAAACAGATTTTTCAAAAGCGTGCGCCGCAAACTTGCCGGCTTCGACCGTAACGGGATAGCAATATTGCAGGATACCAACAATTCTTCTGAAGATTTCAACGCCGACTGCGTCCCCTCCGAGGTCGAACGTCAGGGAACCGCCATCGATGCCGCCGGCACCAAAGCCTCTTCAATCACTTATGATGGAGTAACACCCGTTAAATGAAGCGACTCTCACTTTCGATATTATCTGCAATCGCAATCGTAGTCTCTGCTCGTAGTGAAGAGAGCGTGTCGCCCGACAGCGCACTTGTGCTGTCGAGCTTCGCCACGTCGCGTTTCTTTCCGCAGTCGTTCGATTCCCCTTCGGGCACCAATTATCGTCTTCCCTATTCGCTGAACACGCTGAATGTGGGCTTCACTTCCGATAGACGTAACCTTTCGTCTCCGGGGCCGACAGGCAACGGCGCTGCGGCACTCGGCATAGAGGCCGATGCCTACGTGAAACACCATGGAGCAACTCTCTACGGTTCAGCCTCATATCGCAACGGCACAATCCGCGATGTGCGCTGGAACGAGACCGCCGACCTCGTCTTTGTCTATCCCTATACCACGGCCGACGCCATCGGCGGCAACATGCGGATGGAGACTTATTCTTTCGGCGGCGGTTATGCCGGAATGAACAACCGCGCGGAATGGGGTGCCGCAGCTTCCTATACGGCAGGGTTATACTACCGCAATGTCGACCCTCGCCCCAAAAACCTCAGCGGCATATTGCGCATCGCAGCCGGTGGCGGCATTAAGTTGGATAAGGACTATAGCATCTCGCTTTCTGCGGAATATATGAGATATACCCAAAGCAGCGACATCCGCTTTTTCAGCGAGACGGGAGAGACAAAGATCTATCATGCCACAGGGTTGGGAACCCATTATGTGAGGTTTGCAGGAACCGGGAAATCTTCCCACTATTCAGGCAACGCATTCATAGGCTCACTCTCGCTTACTCCGGGATTCAGCCGCGGTTTCGTCGCCACAGTAGGAGGAAGTATCTATTCATTCTCCAAAATAATCGACGACCTCAACAGCCTTCCTCTGGCAAAAGCCTCGGAAAGATCCCTCTTTGTCGAAGCCGGCTGGCGCTCGGCCGACTGCATGCAAGACTATGGAGGAGGGAACGCATGGGCATTCAAAGGTACGGCTCTTCTCACTCATCGCACAGGACATGAGAACGTATTCGGGGACGCCTCTTCGGGGATCTATCCGCAGACAGGAAGTGAGGAGCGCTTTCACGCCAACTTGCGTCGTTTCGTCGTCTCTCTCCTCTGGCAGTCGCCGCTCCGTATGTCCCGTTCATTCTCCCTCGAAGCCGAAGGAGGTTACAGCCGACAGCATCAGAACCATAGAGACCCGGTGAGATATTTCACAGTCAACAGTCTTTACGGGCGCCTCAAAGCAATGGCCTCTTTTTCCCTTCCGCTGAAGATTCACGCCTCGTTCATGGTTTGCGGCACCATCCACAACCCTCTGAAAAGCGATATCTATCTCGAAAAAAAGCGACAGGATGACGACCGGGGACTGACCTCCGATTTCACCGAAAGTTTCCGCCGTATGGCATCGAATTCGGGAACGGCGGATTTGACAATGCGCCTGTCGAAAAGCGTCGGCAAACGCATCGCTCTATATGTCGACGCAAGGTTCGGTATGCAGTTCATTAAGGGCAACTCCCCGGGCAAGGGATGGTCGGCAGCGATAGGAGCGACCTTCTAAACAATTGATAACAAATAAATTCTCATAACATAAAAAAATATGGCAAACATAAAAAAACTGATTCTTGGAATTTCTATCCTCCTCTCTTTGGGAGCGCAGGCGAAGAATCCCATTCCGGCCGATACTGCGGTCCTCACGGGCAAGCTCCCCAACGGATATACCTATTATATCCGGCAGAACCGGTCGCCCAAAGGCATGGCGGATTTTTTCATAGCATGCCGCACAGGCTCGGTAAACGAAGAGGAGAACCAGCGTGGGCTCGCTCATTTCTTAGAGCACATGTGCTTCAACGGAACGGAGCATTTTCCCGGTAATTCACTAATCACATGGCTCGAAAGCGTAGGAGTGAAGTTCGGGGCCAATCTGAACGCCTATACCTC
>URNY01000111.1 GCA_900549375.1 uncultured Bacteroidales bacterium
AAAAGAATATCCGTGTCTTGGTTGATGACCGAAATGAGAAAATCGGACGTAAAATTCGTGACAACGAGATGAAACGTATCCCTTATATGCTGATTGTTGGAGAAAAAGAAGCAGAAAATGCAGAAGTTTCTGTAAGAAAACAGGGCGAAGGTGATAAAGGTTCGATGAAAATTACTAACTTTGCAGCGCTTTTGAATAACGAGGTTGAGGAAATGATCAATCGTTGGTAAAAAGTGAAGATTTAATTAACAAAATAACGAGGAGAATAAAACATTTTTGAATGAAAATTAATGAACGAATTCGTGTTCGTGAAGTTCGTTTAGTCGGTGATAATGTAGAGCAGGGAGTTTATCCCACATCACAGGCACTTAAAATCGCCGAAGATCAAGGGTTAGACCTGGTTGAAATTTCACCCAATGCTGCGCCCCCCGTTTGTAGAGTGATTGACTATCAGAAGTTCCTCTACCAACAAAAGAAACGTCAGAAAGAACAGAAGGCAAAATCTGTGAAGGTCGTTGTGAAAGAAATTCGTTTCGGACCTCAGACGGATGATCATGATTATGCCTTTAAGTTGAAACATGCCAAAGGATTCTTGGAAGAAGGTGCTAAGGTTAAAGCTTATGTATTCTTTAAAGGACGTTCTATTTTGTTTAAGGAACAGGGAGAAGTTTTATTGCTCCGTTTTGCTAATGACTTGGAAGATTACGGTCGTGTAGAACAGATGCCTCTTTTGGAAGGTAAGCGAATGATTATCGTTTTAACTCCGAAAAAAGGCGCCGGTTCTTCGAAAGCTGCCAAGAAACCTGCTGCTCCTGCTGAAAATACAGCAAGTGATGCAAGTGATAGCGAAGAATAGTATAAATAATGAAATAGAATAAACATTTCCTTTTGGGAAATGATCGTTTAATTAATTAAAATAGATTGGAAAATGCCTAAGATGAAGACTAATTCCGGTGCCAAAAAGAGGTTTGCCCTTACCGGAACAGGAAAAATCAAGAGAAAACACGCTTTTAAAAGTCACATTCTGACAAAGAAGACTACAAAGCAGAAGAGAAATCTTACTCACACAGGTTTGGTTGCTAGTGTGGACGTAAGCAACGTTAAGCAGTTGCTTGGTTTGAAGTAATCTTTTTTTATTAAGCGAGTTTTACAAGATTTTTATTAACCGAATGTATTTAGCAAATAAGATCATCCGATAGTGATGACGCTAACATTCAAAACAGATTAGAATTATGCCTAGATCAGTAAATCATGTTGCTTCAAGAGCAAAAAGAAAACGGATTTTAAAACTTACCCGTGGTTACTATGGTGCACGTAAGAACGTGTGGACCGTTGCTAAAAATACCTGGGAAAAAGGTTTGACTTATGCATTCCGTGACCGTCGTAACAAGAAACGTAACTTCCGCGCATTGTGGATCCAGCGTATCAACGCTGCCGCCCGTCAGGAGGGTCTTTCTTATTCCATGCTCATGGGCCTCATCCATAAAGCCGGAATCGAGATCAACCGCAAGGTGCTCGCCGAGCTGGCCATGAACAATCCCGCGGCTTTCAAAGCCATCGTCGACAAGGTGAAAGCCTGAGAAACGAAAGGATCGTTTCCCCGAGGCATAAGAATGCCGGAGGAAACCGCGAAAATATCAGTCCCGGAACCAATCGGCTCCGGGACTATCTTTTTTTCAAAAAAAATGGGAGAGCTATTGCATAATCGAACCCGAGGCATTATCTTTGCGTTATACAAACAAAGCAAGAGAGCTTCCGGAACAAGTCAGCGATCCGATTCCTTCCTGAACGCATGGGGTCCTGAGCACTGAAAGTTCCGTCAAAAGTTACCACATCAAAGCAAATTGGGAAACTCATCAAATTTTATAGAAATACCGAGACAAGCTTGTCTGTCGATGGCGGGCCCCACGCCGCAAGGCGTTGATTACCATCACAGGCGGATTACAAAGACAGTCAAGTCCTCAAATCCTGTCATTCGGAGTTTCGTCACATTCCTTTGATGTGGATCTTATAAGACCGGTGGGCTTCGCTTACCGGTCTTCTTTTTTATAATACAAATAACCCTACGATATGAAAAGTGTAAAGGAATCGCTACTGGAGCGCACGAGCGTGCGCCGTTATGAATACGACGACATCCCCGCCGAGTCGATGGATTTCATCTATCGCGCTGTGGAGAACACTCCGACTTCCTACAACGGGCAGCAGTTCTCGGTGATAGATATCGATGACCAGGCCCTCAAAGAGGAACTCTATGCCATCACCGGGCAGAAGCAGATCAAGACCTGCAAGCGTCTGCTGATTTTCTGCTCGGATTATAACAAAATCTCGCTTCTTGCCGAGCGCAAGGGTCTGAAGATGCCGCGTCTCACCGACACGATGGATGGCGTGACGATCGGTATCATAGATGCCTCTTTGGCCATGATGAGCGCTGTAGTGGCTGCCCAGAGCGTGGGGCTCGGCAGCAACTGCATCGGCTATCTGCGCACGGCAGATCCCGAGGCTATCGCCGCGTTGCTCAACCTTCCCAAAGGGGTGTTCGTGGTCTGCGGACTCGCCATCGGTGTTCCCCGTGAACAACCCGACCTGAAGCCGAAGCAACCGAAATCTCTCGTGTTCCACCACAATGTCTACCGCACCGACAACGACAGGATGGTAGAAGAATTAGAGGCTTACGACGAAGTCGTGAAGCAATACAACCGCACCCGTTCAGGGGGCACCACCGACAACGACTGGGTGGCCCATATCCTTGAATATTACGACCACGCCATGACCTATCATATCCTCGACTATCTGAAAGGCCAAGGATACGAGATTCACCGCTGACAGTTAATCAGAACCTAAAAAAAGTTTGTAATTAAAAAAATAGGTTAAAGCGGACTTGGTGAATAAACTAATTTAGATTATCTTTGTCTTAGATATAGGTAATTGTCGCAGACGTTGCCGAAAATAATAAAACAATGCTTAGCGACAAAACGGAGCAAAGGTCGAGGCCTTCGCTCCGTTTTTCTTTTAAAATTCGCTGGAGAAATGGAAGCGGATCTTCGGGAAATCGCTCTGCGCCATCTGCAGCACATAATTGCTGTCGGCAAGGAAGACATCGCGTCCCTCCTTGTCGGTGGCCATGAACTGATGCTTGCGCTTCTTGAAAGCCTCCAGAGCCGCTTCGTCGTCGCTCTCTATCCAGCAGGCCTTATAGAGGCTGATAGGCTCCCAGCGGCACTGCGCCCCGTATTCATGCAGCAACCGGTATTGAATCACCTCGAACTGCAACTGGCCGACGGTGCCTATGATCTTGCGGCCGTTGAAGCTGTTGGTGAACATCTGCGCAACGCCTTCGTCCATTAGCTGATGGATGCCCTTGTCGAGCTGTTTGGCCTTCATCGGGTCTGCATTCTCGATATATTTGAACATTTCCGGGGAGAATGAGGGGAGACCTTTGAAATGCAGGTTCTCGCCGGAGGTGAGGGTGTCGCCGATCTTGAAATTGCCCGTGTCGGGGATGCCTACGATGTCGCCCGGATAAGCTTCGTCAACGATGCTCTTCTTCTGGGCCATGAACGCAGTGGGCGCCGCGAATCGCATCATCTTGTCGTTGCGGACATGGCGGTAGTTCACATTCCGCTCGAACTTGCCGGAGCAAACCTTCACGAAAGCTATGCACGACCGGTGGTTGGGGTCCATGTTGGCATGAATCTTGAACACAAATCCCGAGAACGACTCCTCCTCGGGACGCACCTCCCGCTCGATGGCCATGACGGGACGAGGCGACGGAGCTATCTTCACGAAGCAGTCGAGCAGCTCTTTTACTCCGAAAGTATTGAGCGCCGAGCCGAAGAAGACCGGCGCCGTCTCACCCTTCAGATACGAATCAACGTCGAAATCGGGATATACTCCCTCGATAAGCTCGAGGTCCTCGCGGAGCTTGGAGGCATCGGCCTCGCCGACGAGTCTGTCTACTTCCGGCGAATTCACGTCGTCGATCTCAATGCGCTCGCTCACCGTCTGCTTCGAAGGGGTGAACAGGTCGAGTCCATGCTCGTAGATATTGTAGACACCCTTGAATTTGGCGCCGATATTTATTGGCCAGGAGAGGGGACGCACCGAAATCTGAAGCTCCTTCTCCAGTTCGTCGAGAATATCGAACGGGTCGCGACCCTCGCGGTCGAGCTTGTTGACGAAAATGATGACGGGAGTCTTGCGCATGCGGCAAACCTCCATCAGGCGTCGCGTCTGCGTCTCCACGCCCTTGGCCACGTCGACAACGATGATTACCGAGTCCACAGCCGTGAGGGTGCGGAAGGTATCCTCGGCGAAATCCTGGTGGCCCGGAGTGTCGAGTATGTTTATCTTGTAGTCGCCGTAGTTGAATCCCATCACCGACGTGGCTACCGAGATGCCTCTCTGCTTCTCGATCTCCATCCAGTCGGAGGTGGCTGTCTTCTTGATCTTGTTGCTCTTCACGGCTCCGGCCACATGGATTGCGCCTCCGAAGAGGAGAAGTTTCTCGGTGAGGGTGGTCTTTCCCGCGTCAGGGTGCGAGATGATGGCGAACGTGCGTCTGCGTTCTATTTCCTTGTTAAGTTCTTCGCTCATTTATACGGTCGTTTCAGGCGTTCTGTGTATTCCCGAGGCGACCGATGCATTTCTCAAGCGATTCGCGCCAATAAGGAATATCGATATTGTAGGTGCGTTTGATCTTGTTTTTGCTGAGCACCGAATACATCGGGCGGCGTGCGGCCGTGGGGTATTCCGAAGTGAGGAGGGGTTTCACGCGGATATCCTTCCCTGCAATCTCGAAGATACTTTTTGCGAAATCATACCAGGAGGCCACGCCCTCGTCGGTGAAATGATAGATTCCCGGCTTCCATTCATCGCTGCGGATCACAGCATGGATTGCTGCCGCCAGATCTCCCGCATAGGTAGGGGTGCCGATCTGGTCGCTCACGACTCCGAGTTCCTCCCTCTCGCCTGCGAGGCGGAGCATTGTCTTTACGAAATTGTTGCCGAATTCCGAATAGAGCCATGCCGTGCGGATAATCACCGCATCTTTGCAGAAAGAGGTAAGCAGCCCCTCTCCTTCGAGTTTAGTCCGGCCGTAGATGCTCTGAGGGAACGGCTCATCCTTCTCTTCGTAGGGACGGTAGCTTTCTCCCGAGAAGACATAATCTGTCGAGATATGGATCACCCTGATGCCGAGTCGTCCTGCTGCCTGTCCGATAATACCGACAGCCTCAGTATTGATGGCTGCGGCGCGGAGTTCATCGCTCTCGGCGCGGTCCACGGCTGTGTAGGCCGCGCAGTTCACCATCATTTCGATGGCATTGTCGCGCAGAAAATTCTCCACGGCTTCGGCATTGGTGATGTCGAGATCCTCTACATCCGTATACACCGCGTCGATGTTCGGATCGCCGGCGAGTTCGAGTCTGAGGGCATTGCCGAGCTGCCCGTTGGCTCCGGTGATAAGTATTCTGGTCATAATGTTGTCAGTACGAACAAGTGTCCGTTTCTACGCAAAGGGATGGGGAGAAACGGGAGGCACTCAGTCCTCAAGTTCGTTGTTGTAATCTTTTTTATAATAAGCTGCAAGCGTGGCGAGAAAGCGCGAGATCTGTGCCGCCGCATCAGCGGTCTCCTTCGAAATCTCCTTGCCGCTGAGGCGCAGCATCAGGATGCCGTAGAGGGCGTCGAAGCAGGATTCGAGCTCGTCTTTGCGGTTTTCGCCGGCCTTTGCGCGAATCTCCACGATGAAAGGGAGAGTCTTGTAATATTCAGCCGAATAGTTCGCGTATTTGGGATTCTTCAGAAGGCGGTTGTGGAGGTCGCGGAGGTCGATGAGCACATTGCGGTTTATCTGGAGATGGCCCGATTTCTCCACTCCCTCGCGGCGCATCATGTCGATGAGCGATTCATACCATTCCGTCATCTCCTTACGCTGAGCTTCGGTGAGGGAAGTATACTTGTCGACTATATTCTCGCGTATCTTGTCGATATCGAGACCATAGGCCCTTATAATATCCTCGATCTGCCACATATAGAGCAGATATTCGGCAATGTTCTCGCGTTTTTTTGCAGAAGCGGTTATCATGAGTCTTATGATTTGGCGTGCAATGGCGCATACGCCGTTGCAAAATTACTAAAAATTCGTCATTTCTTTACTATTGAAATAACAAACCTCTCCGATTTAGAGTTTTTTAAACATACTATCATACTCTTTTGAATATGGAAATTAAATATATCTGGCACGACTGCTTTACGGTGCGCACTCCGGAATGCTCCGTGGTGTTCGACTATTGGAAGGATCCTGCCGTCGGAGAGGGGAAGCCGCCGCGGTTTATCGAAAGCGTGGACCCTTCCGAAATGCTTCCCCGCGACCTTCCGCTCTATGTGGTGGTGTCGCACCATCACAAAGACCATTTCAACCGCGAGATCTTCCGCTGGGCGGCGCTTTTCCCGAACATCCGTTATATCCTTAGCCGCGACACGATGCGTATGTGCCGCCATGTGTTCAGTCCGGATTCGGTTTATGCCGGTCCGAAAGTGGACTCTTCGCGGGCGACGGTGCTTCGCCCCGGGGAATCGTTCTCCGACGGGGTGATGAAAGTCGCGGCTTTCGGCTCCACCGATATCGGCAATTCCTATATAGTGGAGACAGGCGGTTACCGGCTTTTTCATGCCGGCGACCTTAACGCCTGGGTATGGGCCGACGAGTCGACTCCGGCCGAAGTACGGGCAGCCATCAGGGATTTCGAAGCGAAATTGGAACCGATATGCCGGTATCTTGTCGAAGCTCACGATGGGGGCTGCGTGGATGTGGCGATGTTTCCCGTGGACTCGCGCATAGGGAGCGGCTACTACACCGGCGCTAAGATATTTGTGCGGGCCGTAGACACGGCGCGCTTCCTGCCGATGCACTTCGGCCTCGGCGATGCCGCCGAGCAGGCCCGCTACGAGCGCGACGCGCTCCGCTTCAGCCTCTACGCCAACCCGGACCGCGGAGATTATCTGGAGCCGGGAATCTTCAGGATGGGGCCCAAAAAAACTTAGCGGCCTCGCCGGGTTTGGCGGGGCCGCTGTTTTCGGGTCTATACTGAAAAGTAATTCCTGAATATTGCTCCGATGGAGCGCGAATTTAGTTAGTTTTCAATCGATAGCTGCTATCTATAGTCTTTGAGCAATGTCTGAAGGCGCTTGCGGGCGAAGAATATGCGGCTTTTCACCGTGCCGAGGGGGAGTCCCATCTTCTCGGCGATCTCACTATATTTATAGCCGGCGATATACATCGTGAACGGCACCTTATATTCCTTTGAAAAACCGTTGATAGCCACGGAAATCTCCTTGGCGGCAAAAGAGCCTTCCGGAGTGGTGAGGCCTGATTCCTGCGAGAGGTTGAGGTGATAGAGATCTTCGGTTGTGTCCACGACAGTGGCGCATCTCACCTGACGTCGGTAATTGTTGATGAAGATGTTCCGCATAATGGTGAACACCCACCCCTTGAAGTTGATGTTGTCGACATATTTTTCTTCGTTGTCGAGAACTTTCAGTGTGGTGTCCTGCACTAAATCCTGTGCGGCCTCGCGGTTGGAGGTTAGCTGACAGGCGAAATTGAAGAGGTTGCCTTGCAGCCCAAGTAGCCTCTGTTTGAAAGTTGATTTGTCAGCCATAGCGGTATAGTTTAAATTGTGGTTTTTCATATTCGACGCTTTCAGCGTCTGTATACTAATATAACACCCTCCGGAGGAAATCTATCGTATGGGATATGCAATTTTTTGCTTTGCCGCTGGTGATGCGGGTCGATAAGCAAAAAAAAGTAAAAATTAATATCAATTCGCCGATAATTGTATTATTATGATTAATTTTGCAGTGGAAAACAAGAAGTCTTCAGGCACTTGAATGAGCAGAAGAATCAAGAAGATGAATTTCTGGGTGAGACGCCGTTCTCATCTTGCGTTGCTTGTTATCGGCAGCGTGGTGGTTCTGTTGCTCTTTTTTAACGAAGACGCCTCGATGCGGCTCAATATGCAATATCAGGAGAAGATACGCCAGCTCTCGCTTGAAATCAGGGAATGCGAGGACTCGGCGGCCTGGTATAAGGCGCGGAGGGAGGCCCTCTTTATCGGCACCGACGAGCTCGAGCATGTGGTCCGCGAAGAATACCACATGCAGAAGCCCGGCGAGGATGTCTTCATAATCAAGGAATCGGGACAATAAGCCCCATGCTATATGGCAGATAAAAAGAGAAACCCCGAGAAACTGGAAGGCCTGCGCAAGGTTGTGGAGGGATGCTCCACGTTCGGCCTCCTGCTGGTGGCCGCAGGACTGGTGGCTCCTTTCGCGAATATAGATAGCGCCGCGCTCGCCACCGCTGTGAAATGGATATATGCCGCGGGAGCGCTGATATTCACCATCGCGCGAATGGTGAACGTGAACGACCCCGAGGATTCCGCGCGCCTGCGGCGTCTGCGCCGCATGGAGATGTGGGCAGGCTTCTGCTTCTGCATCGGGGCCGCTTTCTGGATCTACAACGCCACGCGCTGGCCCGGCACGGGCTTCACCCTGCCGATGCTGCGCGACACGATAGGTTTCACTCTTGCCGGCGCGGCTATCCAGGTGATCGCATCCTGGATGATCTCCTCGCTCGCCGCCAAAGAGGCGCGGCATAGACGCGAAAGCAAACGAGAGAACGATCGGAAATGAGGATCCTGACCGTCGATATCGGCAATACGGCTGTGAAGGGCAGCGTCTTCGAAGAGGGGTGTTTGCTCGGCTCCACGCTTCTTGAGACGCGCGACCCGTCGCTGTTGCTTCCTCTTGTCGGAGAGCTCGCCCCGCAGGGTGCTATCTGTTGCTGCACGGGCAGTGACGCCGCAGAGTTCACCGCCGAACTCGAGAGCCTCACCGGCCTGCAGGCGCAGATGCTCTCGCATGCCACTCCGCTGCCGATAAGGATCGAATATACCACCCCCTCCACGCTCGGCCTCGACCGCGTGGCGGCAGCTGCCGGAGCGTCACTCCGGGGCGGCGAGATACTCGTGGCGGATGCCGGAACGGCCGTCACCCTCGACCTCGTGGCCGGCGATACGTTCCTCGGCGGCAATATCTCGCCGGGACTCGGACTCCGGTTCCGCTCCCTCAACAAGTTCACCTCGCGCTTGCCGCTGATTGGCCCGCAGGGTGAGTTGCCCGCTTTCGGCCACGACACGGCCACTGCCATCCGCGCCGGAGTGGTGCGCGGTATGGTTGCCGAGATCGCCGATACTTTCCGGCGGGCGTGCCGCCGCTTCCCGCACGTTCGGATGCTCCTGACAGGAGGCGATGCCGATTTCCTTGCTCCGCTCATTGAGGAGGCGGGAGTAGAAACGGAGATTTGCCATTCGCTCGTGGGCGAGGGTCTGGAGCGGAT
>URNY01000112.1 GCA_900549375.1 uncultured Bacteroidales bacterium
CCTCGGGCTAACGCCCTGCGGTGTACGCGGTTACGAGGCCGTGCAGTCGCTCCATGACCCTCATTCAATCGGGGAAGGAGTAGTGCTCGGTGCTTAGGTCTTTGTTCTTGGGCTTGCCGTAGCAGGTGATGTGGGTGATGCTGGTGGTCTTGCCGGTGAAGGATTGAGAGGCGTGACAGGTTATGTCGCCTGTGCCGGTGGCGGAAGCGCGGACATCTTCCGCCCGCATGTTGCGGGCATAGATGTCGCCGGTTCCGGAATCGGAATATCTTGCCGAATGGGTTGTGCCGGAAAGACGGATATCGCCGGTGCCGGTGAGCGAGGCATTCACATCGGAACGGCATGAGAGCTGGGCTTTGATGTCGCCTGTGCCGTTTAGCTGGAGTTTTGCCGTCTCACAGGTTCCATAAAGCGAGATATCGCCGGTCCCATTGAGGATGGATGTGAGAAAGTCGCATTCCAGAGCCGGAATATCTATATCACCTGTACCGTTAAGCTTCATGGAGAGCGTCGGCGTGCGGAAAGTGCCTCTGAACTCAATGTCGCCCGTACCTGAAGATACAATATTATCGAGGGTTCGGACGGTGATGTAAACTTCCATATCGAAATCCTGCAAATTGTCCTTTCCGTTTAATACGGATATTGTGAGCTCTCCGTTGTCGTATCTGAAATCGCCGTATTTCATGACGTTGTCGGAAGCCTTCACTTCTATCTTCTGTCGGTTACCCTGAGTAACAAATACGTCCTGAAGCCCATCCAGTTTGATTCTGGTGACTTCTCCGAAATTCAGAGTTTTGGTTACGACATTCCCGGAGGAGACGATTCTGTTTTTCGAGATACGGATGTTTTTGCCATTCAGAGTCGAGGAGATACAACCCGAAAGAGTCAGGGCGCTGAGCAAAATAGTTGCAATTGAAAGGTTTCGAGTAAGTTTCATCACTTATTTATTTTTAACCGTCCGGAATTAATGATATAAGATTCCGGACGGTTTGGGATTACAGATTAATTACCAGATGATCACCCTCTCGGATTCGGGACGGAACATCGGGTCGCCTTCAACGATGCCGAATGCCTCGAAGAAGGGCTGGATATTTTTCAGAGTCACGTTCACACGGTTGATGCCGAGCGAGTGGGGGTCGCCTGCTGTGAGGGAACGGATTTCTTCGGGACGTATGTTGTTGGCCCAGAGATTTGCAAAATTGAGGTAGAACACTTTCATGGGTTCGATGCCGTCGATTTTAGCGCTCTCGGCGTTCACATCCACACCTTTCTTTTTCTGAGAGTCGAGGAAGGCCGTGCGGGCGATTCTGATACCTCCCTGATCGGCGATATTCTCGCCCAGAGTATACTGTCCATTGGCGTGAAGGCCGGGAAGAACTTCTACGGCGCTGAACTGATCGGCAAGACCCTGCGTGAGTTTGCTGAATGCCTCGGCATCCTCGGGAGTCCACCAGTTCACCATATTTCCCTTTGCATCGAAGTTGCAGCCCTGGTCGTCGAATCCGTGCGTGAGCTCATGACCGATCACGACTCCGATTCCGCCATAGTTCTCGGCATCGCTCGAATTGGCGTCGAAGAAAGGAGCCTGAAGAATACCTGCAGGGAACACGATCTCGTTGTTGATCGGGCTGTAGTAGGCGTTGATGGTCTGCGGAGTCATTCCCCATTCCGTGCGGTCTACGGGCTTGCCCCATTTCTCATAATATCTCTCGGCTGCCCAAAGCTGGGCGTTGTGGATATTCTCCCAATAGGAGAGGGCCGGATCGATGCTGAGTTTGGAATAGTCTTTCCATTTGTCGGGATAGCCGATTTTCACTGTGATGGCATTGAGTTTCTTCATTGCCTGCACTTTAGTGTCGTCCGACATCCAGGGAAGATGCATGATGTGCTTGCCGAGGGCGTTGCGGAGATTCTCCACAAGACCTTCCATGTATATCTTGGAGCTTTCGGGGAAATACTGCTCTACATAGAGCTTTCCGATTCCCTCGCCCATGATGCCTTCGGTTGTGCCGAGGGCTTTCTTCCAGCGGGGACGTGGCTGCTGAACACCGCTGAATACCTTGTTGAACTCAAACGAAGCGTCGGCGAATGCATCGCTCAGATAGGGGGAAGCGGCGCTTACATATTCCCAGAGATAGAGGTCCTTCTTCTCGCGGTCGGAAAGCCGGGCCATGAGGTCGTTGCCCTGCTTAACGGTGTTGAGCTCGGTCACAATTACATTTTCGGGAGTGGCGATGCCCATTGTCTCGATAAAGAAACGATCCCAGGGGAATGCCGGATACAATTCCTTAAGCTGCTTGATGGAACGGGGATTGTACATGGCCGGAATGTTGCGGCTCTGCTCGCGTGTCCATGTTGAGTCGGCGATAAGCGTTTCTATCTTCAATACATTCTTAGCTATACGGGAAGCGTCTTTCTTGGAATAGCCGGCATTTTGCATCTGAGTTTTGATAAGTTTCTCATAAGCGGTACGCACGTCCTTGTTGCGCTTGTCGTTGAGAAGATAATAGTCGCGGTCGCCGAGGCCGAGGCCCGGGGCAGCCACATACATGGCGTAGACATTGCTGTTGGCGAGATCTTCCTGCGGTCCGGCGTTCATAAAGGGAGAACCGTAGTTCTTGTGGATCCAGAGGAAGAGGTCTTCCATCTCGGCCGGAGCGGCGTTCTCGATGCGTGCGAGATCGGCCTTGATAGGCTGGATGCCGAGCTGATTGCGTCTTATGGAATCCATGCCCTGCTCATAGATGGTGGCGATTTTGAAAGCATCGGTTCCGGGAGCGGGGTTCTTTGCCGAAAGGCCGGTAACGATACGTTTCACGCGGTTGTTGCTCGAATCGTTCAGGATGTTGAACTGTCCATAGCGCGAATACTCCGGCGTCAAAGGATGCGATTCCATCCATTTTTTATTCACATGGTTGTAGAAATCGGCCTTTGGCGAAATGGAATTGTCGATGCCCGAAGCGTTCAGACTTTTCAGATGCTCCTGAGCCATCGCTCCCGTAAGAGCGACGCTCAGCGAAGCAAATGTTAGAATTGTTTTTAATCTCATACTTATCTCTTGTTTAGTTAAGACTCTTTTTATAGTTTTTTGTGACAGAAAAATGTTTTAAAAGTTCATGTGGGAATCAGTTTTGAGATTATTCCCGACGATTTGCGTTCGGTTTCCTCCCATTCTGCATCCGGATCGGAGAACCTGGTGATTCCGCCTCCGGCGAAATTGCACCAGCCTGATGGCGCGAGCCATACGGAACGCAGATTCACGTAGAGGGAGAAATTCCCGGCATCATGAAAAGGTCCGCAGAAACCTCCGTACCAACCCCGTTCGAACCGTTCATTCTCTCTTATGAGCGCGAGGCTTTCCTCGCGGGGCATGCCGCATAAGGCTGGCGTGGGGGAGAGAGCGGCGAGAAACGAGGCAGTGTCGGAGAGAAATCTTTGGGATTTTTCCGGCGAAAAAACGGAGGAGAATAGATGCTCCACATTTCCTGCTTTTCGCGTCATCGGCCCTTCGCAAAGGGGTGTCATTCCATATTTGACGAAAAGTGATGTCAAAAAGTTTCTGACGATGATGTGTTCCTCAAGATTTTTATCATCCCAGAGATCTTCTTCGCCGACTGGTCTCGTGCCGGCCAAAGCGCAAGACCGGACTCCCTCGGAATCCGCCATGAGCAACAATTCGGGAGAAGCTCCAATCCACGTTCCACTCAGAGGCGTGTGGAAAAGGAATATGAAGGCATCGGGGAAAGCGGCCGCCAACGCATCGAACGACCGGAGCAGATCGAAACGTCCGGTTCCGCATACGGCGCGGGCAGCTATTGTCTTTTTGAGAGGGTTGCCGCCGATGCTTTCGATTATTGCCAGAACCTCGGCACGATGTTCTTCTCGCGTGGTGGATTTTGCGGGAAGGTCGTAGAGTTGAGCGGCGCTGTCGTGAGCGACGGCGAGGGCCTCTATCTCTTCAGGACCGATCATCCCGTAATCGGATATGGATAGAATGCCCGCGGAGGGATTGCAGAACGGAGCTATTATGAACGAATCATCAGGCAGACCATGCGAGCAAACCCCTTTACGGCTAACCGTAAGACTTTCCCGCGGTTTGCGGTAGATATAGAAACTGTCGGTTTTCATGGCCCTGTATCCCCGGCTTGGGGAATAATAATTAGAATAATAACTATTCTACGGCTGTCGCCTCGAAATCAAATGGATAAGCTTCGGTTATGCGTGCGGTGACAAACTCTCCGGGAGCGACATCTGAATTCTGCACATAGTAATTCATATCGACTTCCGGGCTGTCCCATTCCGAACGGCACACCCGTGTGTTTCCCTCTGTTTCATCAACGATAAGACGAACCTCCTTGCCGATCATGCCGGCGTTCAGTTCCTCGTAGATTTCCGACTGGGTCTGCATGAGTAGGTCAAGACGGCGCTGTTTCACCTCTTCAGGGATGTTGTCGTCGAGATTTTTTGCAGCCCAGGTATCATCCTCCTCCGAATAAGCGAAAGCGCCAATGCGGTCGAATTTCATCTCCTTCACGAATTCGAGCAATTCCTCGAATTCCTTTTCACCCTCGCCCGGGAAGCCCACCATCAGAGTGGTGCGGATCTTTATTCCCGGCACCCGGCGGCGAATTTCGCGTAGCAACGCTCTTGTCTCGTCTCCCGTGATATGGCGGCGCATGTTGGTCAGCACCTTGTCGGAGATATGCTGGAGCGCTATGTCGAGATATTTGCATACGTTATCTCGCTTTGCCATCACGTCGAGGATATCCTTCGGGAAATCCGTGGGATAAGCGTAATGTAGACGTATCCATTCCACGCCCGGGATGTCGGCCATCCTGTCGATCAGCTCTGCAAGTTTATGGCTGCCGTAGAGATCGAGGCCATAAGAAGAGAGATCCTGGGCTATGACGTTGAATTCCTTCACACCCTCGGCCACAAGGGTCTTCGTTTCTTCGATAATCTCCTCGATCGGGCGCGAAGTGTGTCTCCCTGTTATCAGGGGAATAGCGCAAAACGCGCAAAAGCGGTTGCATCCTTCGGATATTTTGAGATAAGCCGAATGTTTTGGCGTTGTCAGGGTCCTTTCCCACGGACGCGGAGCATCTCCGTGAAGCCGGTCGGGGAGGGAGGCGATGAAATCCTTCCAGTCGAATTTGCCGTACCAGCGGTCAACTTCCGGTATCTCGCCCGGAAGTTCATCGCGATATCTCTGACTAAGGCATCCCATGGCAACAATGGAGCCGATCTTTCCCTCTTTTTTAGCCTCAGCGAGGCCGAGAAGCATGTCGATCGATTCCTCCTTGGCATCCTGAATAAACCCGCATGTATTTACAACCACGTATTCACCCTCGGGATTTTCCGGGTTATGGCGGACAGTATAACCTTTTGAAGAGAGTTGCCTGATAAGACGTTCCGAATCTATCAGATTCTTCGAACATCCCATTGATATGATATCAATACGGTTTTTAATCATGGGCTTGCAACGATACATTCAGACTGCATCTCCGAAGAGAGAACGGACGAATTCTTCGGGATGGAAAATCTGCAGATCCTCCACACCTTCACCAAGACCGATATATTTTACGGGTATCCGGAACTGGTCGCTGATGCCGATTACCACGCCCCCTTTGGAAGTGCCGTCAAGTTTTGTTATGGCGAGAGCGTTGACTTCGGTGGCGGCCACAAACTGGCGGGCCTGTTCGAAAGCGTTCTGACCGGTGGAACCGTCGAGCACCAGAAGAACCTCCTGCGGAGCATCGGGCACTACACGCTTCATAACATTCTTTACCTTTGTCAGCTCCTGCATCAGGCCGATCTTGTTGTGGAGCCTGCCGGCCGTATCTATAATGACTACATCGGCGCCCTGCGCCTTTGCCGATGAAAGAGTATCGAAGGCCACAGCAGCCGGGTCGCTTCCCATTTTCTGCTTGATCACCGGGACACCGATTCGTTCACCCCAGATGTCAAGCTGTTCGATGGCGGCGGCGCGAAAAGTATCGGCTGCTCCGAGAATAACTTTGTTGCCGGCCTGTTTATATTGGTAGGCGAGTTTACCAATGGTAGTGGTTTTACCCACGCCATTGACCCCTACAACAAGAATCACGTAAGGTTTCTTCTCGGCTGGAATCTTGAAATCTTCCAAGTTTTCGCTATTTTCTGGCTTTGCGAGCATGTCGGAAATCTCCTCGCATAGAAGACCGCGAAGTTCGGCGCTTCCCAGATATTTGTCGCGGGCAACCCGCTTTTCGATTCTTTCGATGATTTTAAGAGTCGTGTCTACACCGACATCGCTCGTAACGAAAGCTTCCTCGAGATTGTCGAGCACATCATCGTCGATTTTGCTCTTGCCGGCAACGGCCTTGGAGATTTTATTCCATACGCCCTCTTTGGTTTTCTGCAAACCATTGTCGAGAGTCTCTTTTTTCTTTTTGGAAAACAGCTTATTGAAAATCATACTACAAAAATAGCAAAAAAAACGTATACAGCAAAGAAATCCGGCATTCGATACTCAGCCTCTGCTTATTTGATAACTGCTATCGTGAGGTTGCGGTCAGGAGTGCCGGGCAGGCGCCTCCAGCTATTGAAAAGGTGGCACCCGCCGGCATCGGTGGCGCACCTGGTGCAAAGCGTATTCAGATGTATGTTCGCCGCAGAGATGCATTTGCGGAGCATTCTGCGGCAATTCACCATCTGCAGGTCGAGATGTGGTTTTTTGTAAAGCACTCCCGGGCGCGTAACGCATTCCCTGAATCCCGCTATAAGAAAACGTTCGGCAAGATCCTCATCCACTTCATAGCATTCTCCGCAGACAGATGAGCCGAAAGTTGCCGACATGAGCGAAGTGTCGGCGCCGTATTCGATCAGTCGGTCGATGGTGTTATCGACTATTCCGCCCAATGAGCCTTTCCAGCCGGCATGAACGGCCGCTATGGCCCGGATATCGGGTGCGAAAAGGAGGATCGGCACGCAATCGGCCGTCCTGACGGCTATAGGCATACCCTTCTCGAATGTGATCAAGGCATCCGTAGAAGGAAACGTCTCGTCGCGACGTGTCGCGATCGAGACGTTTACTGAATGGGTCTGAACCGGCAAAACCGGCATTTCAAGTCCGGCATCCCTCAACAAAGCTTCGGGATTGCGGCAAATGCCTGTTGCAAAAGCGGCGAAGCCTTCCGGAGCCGGAAGATTGAAAATATTCGGCATGTATCAGAGCACGTTGATTTTCAGGGCCTCGTATGCTCTTGAAGCTTTCGCTCTTGCCTCCTCGAGAGTATCTGCTTTGGCGAGAATTACGCCCATGCGCCGATGACCGTGAACTTCCGGTTTACCGAAGATGCGAATCTGGGTGGATGGCTCTGCAAGCACTTTCTCCAGATTATCGAATTCCACGCAGTCGGAATCTCCCTCCACCACGATGGCGCGAGAGGCCGATGGGCCGTAGAACTCGATTGCAGGCACAGGCAGTCCGAGCAACGCTCTGGCGTGAAGTGCGAATTCCGACATATCCTGCGATATCATCGTCACCATTCCGGTGTCGTGGGGGCGGGGCGAGACTTCGCTGAAAATCACGTTGTCGCCTTTTATGAAGAGTTCTACGCCGAATATTCCATAACCGCCGAGAGCCTCCGTGATTTTGGCGGCGATTTCCTTAGCCGATTCGAGAGCGATGTCGCTCATCGGCTGCGGCTGCCAGGAATAGCGGTAGTCGCCGTTGACCTGAATATGGCCCACGGGCTGACAGAACACTGTTCCGGAGACGCTTCTGACAGTGAGCAGAGTGATTTCATAATCAAAATCCACAAAACCTTCAACGATCACCCTTCCGGCTCCGGCGCGTCCGCCTTCTTGCGCCTCGCGCCAGGCGGAATCTATATCCTCTTCGGATTTCACGAGACTCTGTCCGTGGCCGGAAGAACTCATAACCGGCTTTACGACACACGGTATTCCGATTTCATTTACAGCTTTGAGAAACTCCTCCTTATCCGAAGCGAACCGATAGGGCGATGTCGGCAGTCCGAGTTCTTCGGCGGCAAGGCGTCTGATTCCCTCGCGATTCATGGTCAGCCATGCTGCGCGGGCCGTAGGCGTAACATTATATCCCTCTTTTTCAAGCTCGAGAAGCATCGGGGTGGCTATTGCTTCGATTTCGGGAATAATATGGTCAGGTTTCTCAAGTTCGACGATGCGTTTAAGTTCTTCGCCGTCGAGCATGTTGAATACATAGGAACGGTGGGCCACCTGCATTGCGGGCGCTCCTGCATATTTGTCGCAGGCAATCACCTCCACGCCAAGGCGCTGGAGCTCGATGGCCACTTCTTTACCAAGTTCTCCGCTGCCGAGGAGCATGGCTTTCTTCCCTTTGGGAGTGCATACACTTCCGATTTTTGCCATAATCTGTCTAAGTTTCTGATTTCTTCTGCAAAAATATAAAAAATATGAGAATCAGTCAACACCAAACCAAAGAGGAAAGGTAAAGGTGTGGTAGAGGTAAAAATGAAAAAAGGATGCCTTAGGCGACATCCTCTCACAACTGATAAAACAAACAATCCAAAATATGAGGTCTCTTGGGCAAACCGCCGGATCAATAGCTGTAATCCTTAAGTTGCTTGCGGAGATTTTTGCGTGCGAAGAATATACGGCTTTTGACTGTGCCGAACGGAAGATTCATCTTCTCGGCAATTTCGTTGTATTTATAACCGGCCACGAACATGTTGAAAGGAATCCTGTATTCATCGGGGAATGAATTCAAAGCCTTGGATATTTCCTTAACTGCATAAGAGCCGTCGGGGGTGTCAAGACCTGAGTCCTGACAAATGTTGAGATGGAAGAGGTCTTCAGTCTGATCGATCACCGTGGCCTTGCGTACGGTCTGACGGTAATTGTTGATGAAGATATTGCGCATGATGGTGAAGATCCATCCTTTGAAATTGACATTGTCGACATACTTGTCTTCATTGTCGAGCGCTTTGAGGGTGGTATCCTGTAGTAGGTCTTGCGCCTGCTCGCGGTTGGTGGTGAGCTGGTATGCAAAACTCAGCAGATTGCTCTGCAGTCCGATTAATCTATCTTTAAA
>URNY01000113.1 GCA_900549375.1 uncultured Bacteroidales bacterium
GGAATCAGCCCTAATTTTCAGTTGACCTCAAAAGTTTAGCGGACAGTAATAATTTGAAATCATCAGGGAGAGCTGATCCATGGGGTGAGGCCTTCGTCTTGAATCGGTGCGCTTCTAATATAAGGAGAAGATATAGAAGGAGAAGATAATGATTCTACAATTTCGTTGGCGTTGGTTTATAGTCCGTGCGACATTCCCATGTGCCGGAAAAGTCCGTAGTTAGACTTTGAACATCGACATCGCTTTCTGGTTCGTCAGCGTGGGATGTGAGCGGCGAATATAGCACAAGGTTGTACAAGTATCTCGGCATATATAACTGATATAGCGATTACCAACGTATATTAAAAAAATTCCCGACGGTGTCTGGAATTTTCAAATATCATTATGCCGAGATTTCCAAATCGGATCGAAAAGATATTGCCTCCTTGATATTTTATCCAAATTATTTCGGGCCATGTTCGTGAATGTCCGTTCTGGTTCCGTTCTTTTCCGCGAAATGTCCGCGAGAATGGTCAGTAGGCCCCCTCAATATGCTTATAATCCCCCAAATCTATGTCTTTTGACCCACTTTTGGGGGATTATAGTTAGAGTTCTGTATTTAAATGATAGTGAGTAGTTAGTTCCTCTACATTAATCTTATAGATAAATCATCAATAACAGACTGTCTAAAATACATAATTTTAGAACAGAAAGTTTCCCAATTATTCATTGGTATTCGACAAATGATCATATCCTCGCATAATAAACTCTTATCAATATCTTGCGAATAGTATAACATAAAATTCCATTTATACGCTTGAAAAACGTGCTCGGCAGGAATTACCATCTCGTCTATGGCAGGTTCTATTAAAAAATTTAGTTTGCTTTGGGATGGATAATTACTTAGATTATCATGTAATTCTCTCAAATCAACATTAAGAATGAACTGAGAATTCATGATTCTAATGGAAGCATCAGACCATTTCTCTTGAACACTATTTTTTAGATAATTGTCGAATTCATCTTCCGGATACTCATTTTGTGGGATATCTTGCAGGTATCGATGGAATCGCTCTAAATCTGATGAAATTCGTACTTCCTTCATTCGATAATACTCAGAAAACTTACGTAAGTAAATCAGATGAATATCACAATATGGGGACCTTGGGAAAACATCACTGATGACCATATGTTTCTTTACCCATAGATTATTATTGTCAAGGACTCGAATTGTATTATCCATTGACATTACATTATCCTTAAGAATTGTAGATGTACGAGAAGTAAGCACTGCCAAACCAGGCTTAGAGTATAATACTACCTGATTGAATTTCCAGCGTAAAATGAAACCAATTGACACTTCTTCAGTTGATTCATTCACACATGCTACGATGATTGGAATTTTGGCAGTAGACGCATATTGTTCACGCAGAAAATCCACATACTCATTATATGAGTTGGAACTTATGAATGTTGAACCACCTACTTTAACGGCAAATTTCAGGTTCTCATTTATAAACGTTATTAGTAAATCCCAATAATCAGACCCAATTATTTCAATCCTAATATTAGGGATACTACCGTAAAGCTTCATTGCAGCTATACGCATTCTAAGGATTTCTTTTTCGGAATATGCTTTCATTGAAACTTGTTTATTGTGGTAATTTAAGGATGGAATCGTAGGTCTCTTTATGGTGTGGAATAGAGTTAGCTTCCCAATACCGAATCATATCATTTTTCAACTGAGTAAGGGATACTTTAGCGGAAGTTTCATCATTACTTAACACAAGGACAGGTGGTGTGCCAGATGTTAGCTTCATATGGTCTGCTGATGAAATAAAAGCTGGAGCCACGTATACTCGTTCTTCTATAAGATCAACACCGGCGACATATGTTGGTAGAACTCTTTTATGTAAGGCTGACAATTTTTGTTTCGGCACAGGAGTAACCATCCATCCTGTGTTACGGTATCTGATTTCTTGTCCAATACTTTTAACCTGAACCAATGCATGATAAGGTTTATCAGCATCTATTATTTCTATTAGAAAATCTGCTGAGGGTGCCTTTTCGCCTAAAAAATAGGTTTTGAAAACACCGAATTTAGCTAACCTTAATGCAGCTAAATTTTCTCCAGGATCTCCAATTATATTTGACGTATTTGACATTATAAAAATAATAACAGATTATAGATGTATAGTTGTTACCAATTTAGGAGTTCAGGCTTTAATAGGAAATCTATCAGCCCGAGTGTGACTATTCCTTCCTCATTCCTTTTGGGTTTAATGTAGTCTTTAACGATGATGATTTTTTTGAAAGAATCATCAATGTTAAGCAGAGAAGCGGATTCCTGACGTTCTTTGGCATCAGTAGGCATTATGAATGCTGATTGGATATAGTAGCGTTGACTTCCCTGATTAGCAACGAAATCAACTTCATATTGCTTTCGAACTCTCTTGCCGTCTTTGTCTGTGGTACGATGCTCTACCACACCAACATCGACTTGGAAACCACGTATTTTTAATTCATTATAAATGACATTTTCCATAATATGGTTTTCCTCCTGCTGCCTAAAATCAAGTATGGCATTACGCACACCCACATCCGTGAAATAATACTTTGACAGAGTATTTATGTATTTCTTGCCCTTGATGTCATAACGTATCGCCCTCTCTGTTAAAAACGACTCACAAAGATATGTCAGATAATTATCAATAGTTTTATTAGATAGAGAGACGTTTTTAAGGCTCTTGAAGGTATTTGCCAACTTATTTGGATTGGTTGGGGACCCAATCGCAGAAGCAATTATCTGAATCAACTCTTTAAATTCAGATTCGCCTTTAATCTTATACCTTTCGACTATATCATTGATATAAACTGTTGAGTATAATCTTTTAATATAGTCGATTTTCTTCTTCGGCGTTTCTAATGTCAATACATGGGGAAGTCCTCCGTAGGTGTAATAATCGGCCCATGCTTCAATTGGATGCCTACTATCCACTGACATAAATTCACGGAAAGAGAGCGGGTATACATGAATCTGATCGCCTCGACCTCTGAACTCTGTGATTATGTCCGTGGACAAGAACCGGGAGTTGCTTCCTGTGACATATATATCGGCATTCTCTACTTTAAGGTAGCTATTAAGCACATCCTCGAACTCCGGCACATGCTGAACTTCATCAAGAAGTATGTAATACATTTTGTCATCGACCATCTTAGAGTCGATGTGAGTAAGCAACGCATCCGGATCACGGAGGGGTGCATTTCGCCTATCCTCTAAATCAACTTTAATGATATGATCATCTGGTATTCCTTGTTCTTTTAGATAGTCACTGAATAAATGGAACAATAGATATGACTTACCCGATCTTCTTAACCCGGTAACAATCTTTATAAGCCCGTTGTGCTTACTGGCAATGAGTTGATTTAGATAATAGTCGCGCTTAATAATCATATTCTATTCCAAAAAGTTGGTCATTTGACCAGATTTCTGGAATGCAAAAGTAATCATTTTATTTTGCTCCCCCAAATATCTACTCCAAAAAAACGGGCAAGTGACCGTTTTTTTGGAGTGCGTTTGCTATTTTACCACATATCATTCTCTTTCTTCGACATGGAGGCAATTTCGTCGGCTATATCTTCGGATGAAAGCTTGATGTAGTCCATGAAGGTCTTTTGTGTCTTGTGGCCGCTGACGTGCATCATCTGGAAATGGTATGCGACATTTTGATGAATCGGTTCAGCCCCTGCTCGTTGAAATTCGGAATATTGTAGTCGTATTTCTCACAGAGGGCAATCAGTTTCTCGTTGAGGATATAGATGGGGCAGATTTTCATAGTGGACTTCCTGCTCGGCTCGATAGGCTCCATTCGTACCCGCCGCTTCCATTCCCCCGGCCTGCATCTCCTCGACATCGGCAAGCCCCCCTCGCTGCAGCGCGCTCCCGAGCTGCTGGCGCTGATCGATCGGTGACCATCAGGTTCTGGTGGCACCATACAAGCCTCCCTCAGGGAGGATTTGCTTAACCGTTAAAATCTCATAATAATTTCGTAACTTTGTGGTCTGATTGGCGCAAGACAATTCACGGCATTCTGAAAATAAGAAGCGTTATGCTCATCTTGTAACTTTAAAACCTGAGACCCTTTCAAATTTGATGCAAGAGATAGCATAGTGGTTCTCACACATACGGAATGGGTTACTATCGTTATATCTGCATCATAGGCTTTCTCAAGGCCGTCAAGTTAGATTGACTTAGATAGTTCGCGCTTTTGCATTTACGAATCTGCCCCGAAGGACTGTTGGGCAAAAATGAAAGATAACAATGGGAATGAAATTCTGTCAGAGCTGCGGAATGCCGCTCACAAATGAAATACTCGGCACGAATGCCGATGGCTCTCCAAACGAAGATTACTGCATCTACTGCTACAAGGATGGTAAGTTCACGCAGGATATGACTATGGAGCAGATGATAGACCACTGCGCCCAGTTCACGGATGAAATCAACAAGCAATCAGGACAGAATCTGACTAAAGAACAGGCAAAGGAAATGATGCGCGAGTTCTTTCCTCACCTCAAACGATGGAAACAGTATAGCGACTATAATCTGATACACAAAGCGGAGGCTCTTCTTGCGGAATGTGCTACTGTAACCATTGCATCTGTCAATAGTGATGGTTTTCCGCGTCCCGTGCCTATGGCTAAAGGTGAGACACAAGGCTGCGGCATAATATGGATGGCAACGGGGGCTGATTCTGTGAAAGTCGCCGATTTCAAGCGTAGTCCCAAAGCCGGATTATGCTACGATAAAGGCGGTTCAAGTGTCTGTCTGCGTGGCACTGTGGAAATTATTGGTGATGACGATATCCGCAGGGAGAAATGGCAGGATTGGTATATAAATCATTTTCCGGGAGGACCTGCTGACCCGAACTATGTGTTGCTTCGTTTTGTTGGCACCGAAGCCACTATATGGATTGACCATGAATTTGCCCATATTCAAATATAAATTCTTGTCATGAAGAAGATTGAGGCAAACAAAGGACTCATAGCGGCGTGCGGACTTTACTGCGGTGCGTGTCGGAAATATCTATCGGAGAATTGTCCCGTTTGCCATGATAATGAAAAAGCTACCTGGTGCAAGATAAGGTCTTGCGCTAAAGGTAATGGTTATCACTCTTGTGCCGAATGCTCCAAAGATGTAAGCGAGTGCAAGATATATTCCAATTTCATAGGAAAGATATTTGCCTTTCTTTTCAGATCAGACCGTCCGGCTTGCATCCGCTATATTAAAGAGCATGGAGAGCAGGCTTTCGCCGAGGAAATGACTAAACGTAAATATCAGACAATTAAACAGAAATAAAACTATGTTTATCGCAATTTTAACATATAAGAAACCGTTGAGCGAGGTTGACCGCTTTCTTCAGGCGCATCGCGAATACCTTGCCAAGCATTATGCCGTTGGAGATTTCATCGCCTCAGGTCCGCAGACACCTCGTGTGGGTGGAGTGATTATGATTAAGGCCGACAACCGCGCAATGGTGGATGCCATCATTGCAAAAGACCCGTTCAACATCAACCGCATCGCTGAATATCAGATTGTGGAGTTTACTCCGACAATGTTCTGCGATGATGCTCTCAAAAATATCTTCTGATTATGCCCTACATATCAATTGAGAGCGGACGGTTGACCGCAGAACAGAAGAAACAGTTGATTGAACGCCTGACAGCAACCGCCTCCGAGATCACCCATATTCCGGAACATTTCTTCACTGTCACCATTAAGGAACTGCCTGATGAGAACTTCGGTATTGGCGGCAAGACAATCGACGAGATTAAACGCAACTACAAACCATGAAGAGGTAATCGGTTTTTTGGGGAGTGCGTTTGCTGTTTTACCACTTGTCATAACCTTTCTTCGACATTGCGGCGGTTTGCGATGAGTCTCGATGTCTTCGCTACCGCGCACCTGGCTAAAGCCAGACTCGCGCTCCGAGTTCATCCGCTAATTTCATTTCCTCGGATATCTCCTTGGAGGAGAGTTTGATGTATCGCTTCCGCATAAGCAAAGGAGTGGCTTCTGTTGTTTGTGGGGAAGAAGTTTTGCATTTGGTCCGGTCTGTTATGAGGGGGAAGGGGTGCGGCGGAGGATGGGCCGGGACAAACTTATGGGTTGTAATCGGTGTTATATTTTTGCGTTTATCAGCGAGTGATTGAAGTTAATTATGCAACCTAAATTGAGATTCTGCAACTGTATTGAGATTGTGACCATATAGAGATTGTGCAACCGTTTATTTTGTGGAGGAATGAGCCGGAAGGGTAATAGGATTACGCGGTGGAGTGCGGGAGGGCTGCTCGTAGCGATAGGGATAGTGTTTGGCGATATCGGAACGTCGCCGCTCTATGTCATGAAGGCTATTCTGAACGTCAGCCCGGAGTTCGACCGGGATTATATTCTCGGAGCGGTTTCCTGTGTGATATGGACCCTCACGCTTCAGACTACAATCAAATATGTGACGGTAGCTCTCCGCGCGGACAATAACGGCGAAGGGGGCATTATGGCTCTTTTTTCATTGGTAAAAAAGTCGGGTAAAAGCGGATGGCCATTTGTTGTGGCCGCGATAGGAGCAAGCGCGATGCTTGCAGACGGAATAATAACCCCGGCGGTGACTGTAACGTCGGCTGTGGAGGGTTTACGTTCAATATATGCCGCTACTCCGGTTGTGCCGATAGTTATAGTGATAATAACTCTGGTATTTTTTGTGCAGCGTTCCGGGTCTTCCAAGATAGGCAGATTTTTTGGTCCGGTAATGCTCGTGTGGTTTCTTATGCTTGGCATACTCGGATTGATTAACGTGTGGAGTGACCTATCCATATTCAAGGCATTCAATCCCTATTACGCAGTCAAGCTGATTATTTCCAGTCCTGAATGGATGTTCATACTCGGAGCGGTGTTCCTCTGTACCACGGGCGCTGAGGCATTGTATGCCGATCTGGGGCATTGCGGCCGTTACAATATTACTTTCAGCTGGTTTTTTGTCAAAGTGATGCTGATTCTCAATTATCTCGGGCAGGGGGCCTGGATCCTGTCACATGCCGGTTCTGTGGACGGACGTGTGAATCCGTTTTACGGAATGATGCCGTCGGGCTTTCTGGGCGTGGGCATAGTCATAGCCACGGTTGCCGCCATAATTGCGAGTCAGGCGCTGATAAGCGGTGTATTTTCCCTGATAGGGGAGGCTGTGAATCTCGATATCTGGCCGAGGATGAAGATTAATCATACGGGCAATGTCAAAGGGCAGTTGTATGTGCCGGGTATAAATCTGTTTTTGTATGTGGGATGCATCGGCACGGTGCTGTTGTTCCGGTCTTCGGGCCGTATGGAAGCCGCCTATGGTCTTGCAATAACCCTGACTATGCTTTCCACGACAATTCTTCTATGGCGTTATATGAGGAATCTTGGAATGCCGGCATGGCTCACGTCCTCATTTTTCATAGTTTTTTGCTTTCTCGAGGGGGCTTTCTTCGTTGCCAACCTTTTCAAGTTCGTACACGGCGGCTGGTTTACGGTCCTGATAGCCTTCGGACTGTTCTGCATAATGTTTGTCTGGAACAAAGGACGCTCATTCCATCGCAGCCATCTGGATTATAAATATTTCCCGGATTACATTGATATAATTACCGCCATAAAAAATGATGCGGAGATACCCCGTTATGCCTCGAATGTGGTTTACATCAGCTTTTCTCCGACAAGGAATATGGTAGAAAGCAAACTACTCTACTCGATAATAAACAAACAGCCTAAAAGAGCGGATCATTACTGGATTATCCGCATAGAGCGTACCGACATGCCCTATACACTTGATTATTCCGTTGACACGATGGTGAAGGATTCTATTTTTCTGGTGACAGTAAGATTCGGCTTCAAGGTGCAGCCCCGGATCAACGTATTTCTGAGACAGATTGTAGAAGACCTCGTGGCGTCCGGAGATCTGTCGCTGACAAGCATGTATCCCTCTATGAAACGATACAGAATAGCTGGTGACTTCCGGTTTGTGCTGATTCATAGGATTTTCTCTCCCGTGAGCATTTGCAATTCTTATGAACGCAAGGTTTTGACTGCGTTTGAGAAACTGCGGCATATATCCGAATCGGTAGAAAACGCTTTGGGCTTGGATACAAGCGTGGTCACGGTGGAAACAGTTCCACTGGTTATCAGAAACGGCCCGGAAATAAGAATCAAGAGAAATGAAATTTCGTCATAGCCGCGGGATGACCCCCACAAATGAGTGTTTGCTCTCAATAGTTGTGGCGTCGGCGCGAGTAGTCTTTGTTTTTGGAAGAATTGAACTGGAATACGCAGCCGAGTACGAGGAAGAGCAGCGCAATCCCTCCAATCCACCATGTTGCCGCAACGCCGGTAGTGAAACAGGAAATAATTAAAAGCACCGAGCCTATGATATAGGAGATAATGTATAAAGTTTTCATAATTCGGAGGTTTTGTTTATATTTATAACAAATAATTCCTCCGATGGATTGATGTCAAAGTGTTAAACTCTTAGATATCAAATATCAAATATCAGATATCGGATATCAGATAGCGGGTAGAGGTCGGTGGGGGGGAAGAGGTCAGAGTTGGGCGGCTTTGAGCTTCTCGGCGTTTTCGGCCACGATGAGGCTGTCAATGCATCCCTGGATGTCGCCGTCCATGAAGGCGGCGAGGTTAGATGGTGTAATTTATGCGGTGGTCGGTGAAGCGGCCCTGCGGGAAGTTATAGGTGCGGATTTTGGCCGAGCGGTCGCCTGTGCTCACCATCGTTTTGCGCCGCGCCGCTATGTCATCGAGATACTTCTGGTGTTCCTTGTCATAAATGAATGTGCGGAGTCGGGCAAGGGCACGTTCCTTGTTCTTGGGCTGGTCGCGGGTCTCTGTGCATTCTATGAGAATCTCTTCCGTTTGTCCGGTGTTGGGATTCTTCCAGTTATAGCGCAATCTGACGCCGGATTCCACCTTGTTCACATTCTGTCCGCCGGCGCCACCG
>URNY01000114.1 GCA_900549375.1 uncultured Bacteroidales bacterium
CCGAAGCCGCGAAGATATACGTTATTGCCGTTGGCCATGGAATCTTTCACTACTTCCATGAACTTTTCAACTGTTGCAAGCACTGCCGATTTCTCGAGGCCAGTGCTGCGCGAAATCTCGTTTACAATATCTGCTTTTGTCATTGTCTTTAGATATTTTTCTATCAGTTATCAATAATTTTCTATATTCTCTTTTCATAATTCCGGACGCGCCGGAACGCGCCTCCGACGCCTTCGCGTTTTTGGCAGTGCAAATATCGTAATTTTTTTTGAATCCCTATATATTTCTAAGCTAAATTCTTACATTTTTATCGCTTTTTTTCATCTTTTTGCCCATTTTCTCCTCCGACAAGGGTAAAACATCCTATTCTTCGCATTCCGACACCACCGAAACGCCATCTGTTTTCAGAAGCCTTCCCATAATCTCATCCCTGTCGTCCATCGGAAAAGCGAGAGTCATTCCGCAGGTGTTGTCGAAAGTCCGTTCCCTAACCTCCACGTTGTTCCCTTTCACGATCCGCATCACCCCTTCTGCTCCGACATAGGGAAACCGGATACCGACCACGGCCATACGCCGCATCTCCTTCACCCCCGCCTCATCCAGCGCCAGACTCGCAGCCTCGCGGTAGGCGGCGATCAGTCCCGGCGTGCCGAGCTTGATGCCCCCGAAATAGCGGACCACCACCACCAATGTGTTCGTAAGATTCCGGCTGTTGATCTGCCCCAGTATCGGCTTGCCGGCCGTGCCCGACGGCTCTCCGTTGTCATTGAGCTGCCATTCGCTTCGGTCGGATCCTATCATATAGGCCCAGCAGACATGCCGCGCATCGTGATATTCATTCTGATAGCGCTTCACGATCCCCTTGGCCTCCTCCCCGCTCTCTACGGGAAGGGCAAACGAAAGAAACCGGCTCATCTTCTCTTTATACTGAGATTCGCCGGCTCCTTTCAATGTATAGTAGACATCGCTCATCCGAAATAATTGTCCACATCATTTCTGTTCTTCGGATAGAGAAGCATCCCTGTTGCAACGCTGTCCGATTTCTCTTTCCCTTTCTCGGCGGCAACAATCGCAAGAGCCCATTTCAAGGCAAGCGCCGGCCCGCTCGCGAGCACGAACTTATCATCGGTCACAACCCGGTCGCTCACCGGCTCCGCGCCCTCCATCAGATCCTCGAAGCCGGGATAGCACGTGGCTTTCCTCCCTTTCAGAAGGCCCATCTGGCCCAGCACTACAGCCGGACTCGCGCAGATTGCGGCTATGCGGCCGCCTCGTCTCTCGAATTGTGCACGCAGAACTCCCTGCAACGGCGCGAACTCATAAAGGTTTGTCGCTCCGGGCATTCCGCCGGGAAGTATCAGCCACTCCGGATCCTTGAAAAGTGCCGGATCAAATATAAGATCGGCAGTTACCGTCACGCCATGCGAACTCGTAACCTGTTTCGAGGCGGTAATCGACACCGTCTTCACCGGCATCTCGGCGCGGCGCAGCACGTCAACAGGGCTCAGGGCCTCGATATCTTCGAAGCCGTCTGCAAGAAATACAAAGGATTCTTTCATAATCGTGATTTCTTAGGTGATTGTATTATGTTGGATTTTTGTATCTATAACCGGATTTGCCGCCTTTCGGTTTTCAGAATCCGAAATACCTTTTGGCGTTGCGGTAGCATATATCCTCGGTCATCTGCTCCATGCGCCCTTTCTCATAGCCATCGAACGGGAGCTTACCGCTCTCTATGTCGCGGCCCAGGATATTGCATAGATTCCGGCGGAAATATTCATGCCGCGGATAAGAGAGGAAGGAGCGCGAATCGGTCAGCATCCCCACAAAGCGGCTCAGCAGTCCCTGATTCGACAGCGCCTCTATCTGGCGCGTCATGCCGTCAAGCTGGTCGTTGAACCACCATCCTGATCCGAACTGTATCTTTCCGGGCGTCTCCCCGTCCTGAAAATTGCCGGCCATGGCCGCCACCATCTCGTTGGCCGCGGGGTTAAGATTGTAGATGATTGTCTTCGCAAGTTTCCCTTCGCGGTCGAGAGTGTCGAGGAAACGCGCCAGCTCCAGGGCTGTGGAGGATTCCCCGATGGAATCGAAACCGCTGTCCGGGCCGAGCCTTGCGAACATCCGGCTGTTGGTGTTTCGGAGCGGTCCGTAATGATATTGCTGGGTCCACCCCTTCTCCCAATCCATCTCGCCGAACTCTATAAGCATCTTGCTCTTGAACTTGCGGGTCTCCTCCTCTGTCACGACTCTTCCGCTCATCGCCTTGTCGAAGATATCGCTCACCTCCATGTCGCTGAACTCATCGGCATAGAATCTGTCCAGACCGTGGTCGCTCAGCCGACACCCGTGATGATGGAAGAATTCATGGCGTTTCCTGAGCGCCATTATGAAAGCGGGAAAGCTGACGATATCCTCGTCGGCGGCTTCGGCAAGCCGCTTCACGTAATTTCTGAATTCTGCATCATTCTCGATCGCCATCGCCTTGTCGGGTCGGAAAGTGGGAAGGACCTTTATCGCGAAACCCTCCTTATGCAGGCGGATATGATGTTCAAGAGAATCCGTAGGGTCGTCGGTGGTGCAAACCGCCTCTACGCCAAAGCGTCTCATCAGTCCTCGGGCGCTCATCTCGGGGTCGTTGCGAAGCCGGTCGTTGCAGATCTCATAGATCTCCCCGGCATTTTCCGGATTCAGCCTTTTCCGGATCCCGAAAGCCGTGAGCAGTTCGAGATGTGTCCAGTGATAAAGCGGATTCCTGAATGTATAGGGCACTGTCCGGGCCCATGCCATAAACCGCTCTTTGTCCGGCGTATCCTTTCCTGTAATCAGCCTCTCTTCGATGCCGTTGGCCCTCATGGCGCGCCACTTGTAATGGTCGCCCCCGAGCCATAGCTCGGTGATCGACGCAAAGCGGTGATCCTCGGCTATCATCTTCGGATCCAGATGGCAGTGATAGTCGATTATCGGCAGTTTCTCGGCATGCTCATGGTAGAGATGCCGCGCGGTGTCCGTGTCGAGTAAAAAATCTTTATCCAGAAATTCTTTCATAACCTTGTTTATTCAGGCTTATCCTTTTCGGAAGCGGTCCTATTGACGCAAATATACGAATTTTTTCATTAAATTTGCATATATGAAGAACAATAAGCTCACTTCAGGCCGCGCCGCCTCTCTTTTTACCGCATTCGCGGCCTTTACCCTTCTTCTTTCGCTCTCATTTTGCCGGCGTTCCGACTCGGGGGACGCCTCCGGCTGGCAGAGATGCGAAGGATTTGTCTGGAACACTTCATGGCATGTCACCTATCGCGGCAACGCCGCTCTGGCCGACTCCATCCCGGCGGTGCTCGCCCGCGTAGGCGGTTCGCTGTCGGTGTTCGATTCCGCCTCGCTCGTGAGCCGCGTCAATATGCGCGACTCCACCCCCGTCGACACAGATTTCATCCGAGTCTATGTCATGGCGCGCAAAATCAGCCGTGCATCCGGCGGAGCGTTCGATCCGACGGTCTCACCCCTCGTTACGGCCTGGGGGTTCGGCCGCGGACACCAGCCAACCGCCGACACGCTACGCATTGACTCCTTACTTAGGTTCGTGGGCATCGACAAGACACGCCTTTCGCACGATGCACTCGTGAAGGATGACCCCCGCATCGAATTCAATTTTTCGGCGATAGCCAAGGGCTACGGATGCGACGCTGTCAGCGAGATGCTCGCCCGCAACGGCGTCAGGGAGTTCCTTGTCGAGATCGGCGGCGAGATTATGGCTGTCGGCAACAATCCGGAAGGGGGGAAATGGAGGGTATCCGTCGACCGCCCGATATTCTCCGCCGACACCGTGACGCATGAGTCGCAGCAAATCATTGCCTTCACCGATATGGGAGTGGCCACCTCCGGCAATTACCGCAATTTCCGCCGCGAGGGGAACCGCGTCTTCGGGCATACCATCTCTCCGCTCACGGGACGCCCGGCCGCAACCGATGTGCTCAGCGCCACCGTCCTTGCTCCAACGGCTATGGAGGCCGACGGACTCGCCACGGCCTTTATGTCAATGGGGTCTGTCAAATCGCGCGAGCTCTGCCGCTCTCTCCGCCGCCCGGTGATGCTCGTACTTGCCGATTCCACGGTCTGGATGTCCGACCAATTCAAAAAACTGATTGTTGAGGAATGACGATAATCCTTATTTGCCTGTGCGTCTTCATGCTCATTGCCATGATAGCGCTCGTGATATACTTCCGCTCGCAGATAGCGCGCGCCGCCGAGATGTCGGAACGCAATTTCCGGCTCATGGCCTCCGAATCCGCCGATGCCGGCGCGCGAAACCTCAGCCGTGCCAACGCCGAGCAGCTTTCCGCTCTCCTCTCGCCTTTGCGCATGCGCCTTGAGGATTTCAACCGGGCCTTGGAGAAAAGCCACACCGATGCCTCGGCGGCGCGCCGTTCGCTCGCCGACCAGATAGAGCGTCTCGAACGCCTCAACCTCACCATCGGAGAGGAAGCCCGCAATCTCTCAACCGCTTTGCGGGGCAACAACCGCGTGCAGGGGCGCTGGGGAGAGACTTTCTTAGAGACTCTCCTCGAACAGGCCGGCCTCAAAAAAGGAGTGAATTTCGAAACGCAGGTCACACGCGACGCCGACGGACGCGCTATCCGCGATGATGACGGGCGTCACCTCCGCCCCGACATGGTTATCCGTCTGCCGGGAGACCGCTGCGTCGTAGTCGATGCAAAGACCTCTCTCTCGGCATATCTCGACTTCTGCGAGACCTCCGGCGACGAGGCCGCAGAGGCCGCGGCAAGGCATGTGGCCTCGGTGCGCCGCCATATCGACGGACTCGCCTCCCGCAACTATTCTGCCAATGTGGAATCCGCCGTCGACCAGGTGCTCATGTTCATTCCCAACGATGCCGCGCTCATTCTGGCACTCGACACCGACCGCGACCTCGCGGCCTACGCCCTCTCGCGGCATATCACCCTCGTCTCGCCGTCGCAGATCGCCGGCATGGTGCAGCTCGTGGCCCAGATGTGGCGCAAGGAGAACCAGGATCGGAACGCCGCCGAAATAGCCCGGCTCGGAGGCCTTCTATATGACTCGCTCGCCGGATTCGTGGCCGATATGCAGAATGTGGAACGCAATATCTCGCTTGCCGCCAAGGCTTGCGACGCGGCGTTGTCACGCCTCTCTTCCGGTCCGCGCAGTGTCCTCGCACGCGCCGAACGTCTCCGCTCGCTCGGTGCCCGTGCAAGCCGCCGCATGCCCCTCCGGGGAGCCGGGAGCGAAAGGCTCTTTAGCGAAGAAGACGGGGAGCTCGGAACAGAAGACCGAAATTGATGCCTATGTTCCAGTTTTTGGCGGGGTAGGAAAGATAATTGCCATAGATCGACAGACTCGCGAAATTGAAGTTATACACCGCCGCCACCTCCCCGATGAACTCGGCCTTACGGAACCATCCGTCATAACGCGCCCGATTGCCGTCGGCCCGCAGATTCCTTATAGGCGAATAGAGATAGAAATCCCCTCTCAGCTGCAGTTTGCCGATTGGATTCCAGACAGGTATCACTCCCGCGGCTACATAGTTGTCGGAGCGGAACGCTTCGTTGAAATAGTTTTCCGTGGAAGGTGTCGGAGCAAAAGCGGCCGCATGTATCAGCGTGGCTGTGTAATCCTGCTTTAGCTGCTGAAGGGTTCCCATGGCATTGGCCATCACTCCGAGACTGAATTTGCGGTGGACCCTGAAAAATTTCCGCCATAACCCTTCGGCGGCAATCCTCCCGCGCCCGTGATATTTTCCGCGCAGCGATTTGTCTCCCTGCGGAGTATAGCGCGACGATTCCAGACTCATCGACAACAAACCCCGCCATTCATATCCCGCGTTCGGATAAAGGTTATCGTTGAGCATATTGCTCTCTGCACCGAATTGAAGCACTCCGATATGATATTGGGTCTTGTCTTTCGATGTGCGCGCATAATCCGTCACATTAGTCGGATAATAGGAATCCGACATATAGCCGTAGCCTGCGCGCGCGAATCCTCTGGCCTTCTTTCCGAATGCCCGTTCATAGGATACCCTGAGAAAATTATCCACTTCGGCGATGAACGTCGGCGACGGAGATTCATAGAAAAGCATCTGGGAATCATAGAATTTCTGCCGGCTCATAACCCCTTCGACACGCAGGAACGACGGCACGGCGCTCCTGATGCTGAATTTGGCGCTCGCCATCCCCGCCAGATACGACTGTCCGACCCATCCGCTCAGGTTCACGTCCAGCGAGTTGAAGCTCAGCGAATGATACCCGAGGTCGATATATAGCATACTGTTGGCCGTGGATGTTATCCAGCCGCCGACGCCTATCGACCAGGGGCGCTGCAGCGTGGCTTCCAGAAGTAGCGTGTTTCTGCCGTCTCTGCCGGGAATCAGCTGAGGCAGAAGATTGCGGAGCGTGCCGTCGGTCACGGCTCTGTAATACGCATCCTCCACGCGGGGCATGCCGATAGGCTTATGCGTCCCCCCTTCGAAGAGATATTTCAGATAGCGTGCCTGCCCACCTTTAGCGCCTTCAACGGCCACCGAATCGAAGGTCAGCTCAGGCGTAGCGGCCGAGAAACGACGGCGCCGTGCCGTCACCTCCTCCAGAGGCACGCGGGCGCTGACTCGCCGCTTTATGGAATCGACCATCGACATCCCGGTGCGGTAACCGATTTCATAGATTGTGCGGGCTTTCCCGAAATCCAGAACTCCGAAATCGAGAACCGGCACCTGTATCTTTATACCGTTCTCCGAAGGCACGTCGTAGTTGTTGTTCTGGATAATCATGTCTTCGAGCTGACTGTAAACATTCCCGGGCTGAGGCTTCTTGTCGGCTCCCGAAACCGAGACGCCGATTATGAAATCGGGACGGAACGTCTCCTGCATCACGTCCACCGGGAAATTATCGTAGATTCCTCCGTCATAAACCAATACGCCGTCCATCTCTATCGGCTTGAACACAAAGGGGAAACTCATCGATGCCCGCACTGCGTCTCCAAGAGAGCCGCTGCCGAGCACGATCTTCCGCTTGTGATACACATCGCTTGTCACGCATCGGAAAGGAACGAACAGATTGTTGAAATCTTCCCCGCACTGCAACGTATAAGGTCCGTAAAGATTCAGGAACTCTATGTTCATCGGCAAGGGATTAATCAGATTCGAGGGGAGAATCTGATTCAGGAAAGATGTAGTGTCGCGGGGATTGATGTTCGCCGTCAGCCAGCGGGGGGTGGGTTGCGGCTGCGTCAGGTAATACTTATGATCGGGATTGATCACGCCGGTGCTCCAATAGCCGAAATCGGGAGCGGTGAAGAACTTCATCATCTCCTCCGGACTCCACCCGCAGGAATAGAGACTTCCCACAATTGCACCCATCGACGTACCGGTAATGTAATCCACGGGTATGTCGTTATCCTCCAGAGCCTTGATAACGCCCACATGTGCGATGCCCTTGGCGCCTCCGCCACTCAGCACGAGTCCCACACTCTGCCTCCCGGCTGTTTTACGCCCTGGCGAAGGCACGCTGTCGGTTGTTGCCGCGGCATACGCCGCTACAAATATCAATAACGGCAGAACCGCCAATAATCTCCTTTTCATATTCCCTGATGTTAATCACCCGAAACGACATTCGGATATCCTGATGTTACAAACCCGAAAAAACATTCGGATTTTAATATTATTAACATTCAGGGCGGCGGTTGGTTCTTTATCTTTATCCTTATCTTCTGCTCTTCTTGCGGGTTTTCTCTCTCTTCGCGACGCTTTTACCTTTCCCCTGTCTTATGGCGCCGCTCTTCACGGTGCTTTTTGTGCTCTTCTCCAAAGCTACACCTTTCTCTTCGAGAGCCTTCACCTGCATGCGCGAATCCTTATAGTCGGAGGCCGCCGCCTTCATGAAATACTTCAAAGCCCGCGGGAGGTCGCAGCCCACTCCCCGTCCGTCGCGAAGCATACATGCGAATTTATAAGCTCCTTCCGGTTCACCCTTCTCGGCCGCCCGCCAGTAATTCTCAGCGGCTATGCGGTTGTCGGCGAGCACCCCTTTACCCTCCTCGAATTGCCGTGCAATGTTTATCATTGCCTTGGCATGTCCGTTGGAAGCGGCTTTGCGAAACCAATAGGCCGATTCCGTATAGTTCTGCTTCGTGCCTATGCCGTCGCGGTAGAGCGTGCCTATGGCGTACTGAGCCTCCGTATTGCCGGCGGCCGCCGCCTTTCCATACCATTCCCAGGCTTTGCGCAGATCGCGGTCGGTTCCCGCGCCCGTCTGATAGCATACGGCCGCCCTCCGCATCGCATCGCTGTCGCCCGCCTCCGCCTCTTTGATATAAAACGGGAAATCGGCTCCTCTCACGGTGTCGCCGGCCTCGACAGCCCCGCGGGCGGAAAGCCCTGCAAACGCCATTGCCGCTATCAATAATATTTTCTTTTTTTTCATTTCGATCTGATTAAAAGAGGACCGGCGGATCGAATTAATCCGCCGGTCCTCTTATTCTAACAAATCAAACCGCTGATTTTCACTTACGGTTGGATTCTGTTCCTTACTCTCCGCTTTCAGAATCGAGAAGAGCGATCTTGCTGTTGATCTGCTCCATGTCCTCTTTCAGACGTTTGATCTTGTTCTCCATATCCTTCAGCATCGAACTTCCTGCGGAGCTCTTCACGTTGAAGAATCCCATGTTGTTCTCTATAGTCTGAAGCTCGGCCTTGCGTGCCTCGTAAGCGCGGACAAGTTTCTCGCGCTCGCTGTTCATCCGGCGGTCGTCACCCTTCATCTCGCTCACGCGGTTCTGGAAATTCGACATTCTGGCGCGGTTCTCGCGGGCCTCGTAGGAATTATAGAGCTTATCCACGACCTCGCGGTATTCGGCATAAATCTTGTCTTTGAGCTTGAAGGGAACGAAACCGGCGTTCTGCCATTCGGCCTGCAGCTCCTTCACCTTTCCTATCACCTCCCGGCGGTC
>URNY01000115.1 GCA_900549375.1 uncultured Bacteroidales bacterium
GACGGAGGAGAGCGCATTCTCCACCGACGACATAATCGGGATGCTCGACGACGTGACAGAAAATGAGTTCTCCATGTCATCGGCGAAGATGCATGTCGCCGTGGGGCGCCTTCCGGTGAAGAATGCCACGGAAGCCGGGCAGATGGCCGACAAGATCGACCGCTATGTGCGCAAGCCTGATTACGGTTCATGGCGCAACCGCGCGATGCTCATAGCCGACGACAACGACAATGCCATCCACCTCACGCAGAGCGAAACAGCTTACGGGGAGCTATCGTCGACCTCTCCCCATTTCCGCTACGAGAAGCTTTACCTTGATTCCTATCCCCTCGAATATACAAGTATCGGCGCCTCATATCCTAAAGCCAAGGAGAGAATGAAACGCCTCTGGAACGACGGCGTGCTCTTCACCAACTACATCGGCCACGCCTCCACCACGAGCTGGACCCACGAAAAGCTTATGACCTGGGACGATATCATCTCCATGTCGAACCGCAGGCTGACGTTTCTTTATGCCGCTACTTGCCTTTTCGCGCGTTGGGATGCCCTGAACGTGAGCGGAGGCGAGATAGTGGTGCTCAACCCCGATGCCGGAATGATAGGAATGATCGCTCCGAGCCGCACGGTCTACATGGGGCAGAACGGCACTCTCAACAAATATATGATGAGTCATATGCTCACCCGCGCGGCCGACGGCATGGGAATCCGCGTAGGGGATGTGTTCGTGGAGGGCAAGAACCGGTATAACGACAACAACAAGCTGCGCTATTGTCTCGTCTCAGACCCGGCGCTGAGGATGCCGATCGCTTCTATGGATATTGAATTCACCGGCATTAACGGCACCGACCCGGCCACTACCGCGGAACTGCCGGAGATACCTGCCCTCGGCACTATCAATGTTTCCGGCACCGTGAACACCGCCGACGGATCGGTGGCATCCGATTTCAACGGCACGGTGGTGATCGACCTTTACGACGCGGAGAAAGCTATGGAGAGCTTAGGCAACGGCGATAAAGGGAAGAAAGAGATTTATAACGACCGCAAGACGCGTCTGAGCACCGTATCGGCGAAAGTGGCAAACGGCCGGTGGAATGTCACTGTGCGCGTTCCTGCCGAGATAGAGAACAACCACAGTCCGGCGCGCATCATAGCCTATGCCTGGAGCGACGGCGGCGACGAGGCCCACGGTTCGACCGAGAAACTATATGTCAGCGGTTATGCTGATACTGAAACGACCGATACAGAGGGCCCCGTGATAGAGAAATTCTATCTCAACTATCCGGAATTCGAGGAGGGTGCCACGGTCAATGCCAACCCTGTGGCCCACGCCCGTTTCCATGACGTTTCCGGCATCAACCTTTCCGACGCCGGCATAGGTCACCGCATGTCGCTTACTCTCGATTCCGACCGCGTCTACAGCGATGTCAGCGACTATTACACGCCGGATCCCGACGTGGAAGGCGGAGGTATCGTGGCCTATCCCCTTTCCGGACTCCCCTCGGGAGAGCATACGCTCACACTCGCCGTCTATGACAATGCCAACAACGTGTCGAAATCTTCCGTCACGTTCAATGTCGGCACGGCCATGGACCCGGTGATCCGCAGCTTAGGCACCGATGTAAACCCCGCCTCGACGAGCGTAGTCTTCAACGTGACCGTCGACCGCCCCAACACCGACATTCAGTGCCTTCTGGAGGTGTTCGACCTGATGGGACGCCGCGTATGGAGCGTTTCGCAGAAAATTGTTTCCGACATGCAGGGCTATATGGAGGCCGGCTGGAATCTTTGCGACGGCGCAGGCCGGCGGGTGCCCCGCGGCATTTATCTCTACCGCGCCACTGTGGAGACCCCCGAGGGAATGTATACCTCGCAGACCCGCAAACTGGCCGTTACAGCAAGATAAGGACCAGAGTCTAAAACGATGGATCAGAACCAGAACAATATCATACTTCCGGAGCCGACACTCCGGCGACTCCCATGGTATCTCGCATATGTCGAGATACTGAAATCCGGCGGGGTTGAGAACGTATCATCCACCCAGATATCGCGCGCCCTGAGCGTCGACGCCTCGCAGATAGCCAAAGACCTGTCGTTTCTGAACCTGAAAGGGAAAACGCGTATCGGCTATGATGTCGAGACCCTTATAACCGTGCTTTCCGATTTCCTTGGTTTCACGCGCAGCCACAAGGCATACGTAATAGGCACGGGCAGTCTGGGCAAAGCCTTGATACGCGATTCCGGACTGTCGAACTATGGGCTGGAGATCGTGGCCGGCTTCGATGTCAACGAGAAAGTGATATCGCGCCGCGACCTCGGTGTGCCGGTCTATCATATCGACCGCATTTATGAAGTGATGGAGCAGACTCCCGCCTCGATCGGCATACTGACAGTGCCGGCGCAGTCGGCGCAGGAATCGGCCGACATAGCGATAGGCGCCGGCATCAAGGCTATCTGGAATTTCACTCCCTACCGTGTAAAGGTGGCCGAAGGAGTGGTTATGGCCAATACCTCCATCTATGCCCATCTCGCATTGATATTCAACCGTCTGGAAGCCGAGCAGACACGACACTGACAGCAATGAAGATATTCTGCATCACCGGTAACCGCAGCTCGGAGGAGACTCCGTTATCATGGTATGTGCTGACGGATTCCTCGATATTGCGCAGCGACAATCCCTTCTTCGTGCCGGATTTCGACACGGATTTTATTGCATGTCCGTCGCTTGCGGTGCGTATCGACCGCCTCGGCAAGTCGATAGCTCCGCGCTTCGCCTCCCGCTATTACAACGAGGCGACAGTAGGAGTAGCTGTGGTGGCCCGGCGTCTGCTTGGCGAATTGCGCCGTGAGGGGATGCCCTGGGATCGCGCCGTGGCTTTCGACCGCTCTTGCTTCATCGGTGAATTCCGCGCGGCCTCCACTATCCTCGACGGCGGAGATATAGAGCTGACATGCGGAGATTCGAGAATCCTGATCAATGCCGGTCAGCTCCGCCTTGGCATCAACGAGACCGTGGCCGAGGTGAGCCGTACCAATACGCTGAAAACAGGAGACCTGATATTGTGTTCCCTGCCGTTCCCCGCGCCGAAGGAAGGCACCTCCGATGAATTTCTCCCTATGGTGCCCGGCTCTAATCTCTACGCCCTACGCGATGGAGACCTTTTGCTTGAAATCCGATTTAAATGACACACGAAAAATTTCTAAGATATTCTTTCCGGAAGCTGAAATGGAACTTGTTTACTGCTTGCTCCCTCTTCATGCTCATTGGTGCCGCACCGTTTCTCAAGCTTCATGCCTACGAATTCCGCAACATCTCGGTCCTTGCCGACGGCCGCTGGGTGAAGGTGGAGACGCCGGTTACCGGGCTCTACAGCATCACCTACGACCAACTCCGCGAGATGGGTTTCAGCGAACCGGCGCGGGTGGGTGTCTACGGCAAAGGTGGAGGAATGATGTCGATGAACTTTATAGGCAGCGATGCCGGCGAGAAATATTCCGACGATCTTTCGCCCGTGGCCGTGATTCATGATTCCGGGCGCTTGCTTTTCTATGCCCGTGGGGTCGACAATATCCGTTTCCGTCCGGCCGACAGCGACGGCGGTCCGCGCTTCGAGCGCCAGCCCTTTAACATCTATTCCGCCTCCGGCTATTATTTCCTTACCGACAAAGACGCCGCGCCCCTCACGGTCGGGGAATCGGCTGCTACCGAAACCGCCGCCGACATGGGCTATGGCTACGGCTATCTGTATCATGAGCGCGACCTGAAACAGAACACCACCGGCACCGGACAACTGTTCTGGGGCGAGAATCTTGCCGATGCTTCCTCCCCCTTTTCGGTTTCCGTAAATGCGCCCTATATGACCGGCACAGGACTGCGTCTCGAAGTGAGTCATTGTCTTGCGCCCAAAGGTTCGGCGCAGCTTATGGCGGAGGTCAACGGACAGCAGTTGGCGCCGGTTAGCCTCTCCAACAGTTCCACGGCTAAGTTCTCTCCGACCATCTCTCTCTGGACCGGGGATGTTCCCGAATCGGGAAGCCTCGACATCAGCGTGAAAGGGACCGGCCTTTCCGGCTCCTTCCTCTACCTCGACTGGCTGCTGGCCACCTACACCAAATCACACCCTGTAAACAAAAGCCTGCAGGTTGCGGAGATTTACGGGTTGCCGACATCGGCGGGAGTGGCCTATTCGATACCGGTTCCGCAGGGGCTTGCCGCTCTTGACGTGAGCGATCCCTCGAAACCGCTTGCTGCCAAGCGCTCTTCCGACGGGAAGCGGCTGCTTCTCCATTCCGTCGGGAAAGGGATGACAATGCTTATCTATAACCCTGCCGCCGACCAGAACCGCATAGCGAACTGGTCGCCGGTAAAAAATTCGAATCTCCATTCATGGAAAGAGAGAGGAGCCGACATGCTCATCATCACCATAGAGAGGTTTCGCCCCTATGCCGAACAGATAGCCGCTATCCATCGTGAGGCCGACGGAATGGAGACGCTTGTGGCTACCGCGGGCGAAATATACAACGAGTTTTCCGGCGGCGTCCCGGATGCCATGGCTTACCGCGGGCTTGCCAAGATGCTTCATGAATCGCAGGGGCGCAGTCTGCGCAATGTGCTCCTGTTGGGTCCGTCGACGGGCGACTACCGTAACGGCCCCGAGGGGGAACATTTCGAAGAACGTCTCATAGCGTTTCAGGAGCCGGAAGCCACATCCGACAGAAATGCCGCAGCCGTATATGATTTTTACGGGATACCGGCCGACTATCTGAACCCGTCGCTACTCCATCGCCAGGAGATGAAGATGGGCGTCGGCGTGCTCTCTTGCGTCAACGAGCAGGAATGCCGACGGGCCGTGGCCAAAATCCGGGAGTATGCCACCACCGCTCCCGATGCGCGCCATATCAACGAGATTCTGACCATCGGCGGACTCGGCGACAAGCATACCCACGACCGGCAGGCCATCGACTTCTGCGGACTTGTGAGCAAAGCCGCCCCCGCTAAATTTGTTGAGACTCCCATATGCATCGATGCCTACGGCAATGACGAAGCCAGGAACAGGATGCTCCGCAATATCGATGAAGGGAAGTTGCTTACCGTTTATTTCGGGCATGGAGGTTCGCGCATGTTCGGCAAAAACACCAAGTTTTTCTCCTCGGCTAATGTGCTGAGGATGGAAAACCGCAATCTCTCGATACTATATGCCGGCGGATGTGATTTCACCGTTCCCGACAAGCGGCGGCGCGGAATGGGTGAGGAGTTCGTTCTCAGCACCGACCGCGGTATGGCGGCCGCGATCGTGAGCACCCGCACTACCTGGTCTAATCAGAATTTCGATCTCGGACGTCGGTTGGTGAACTCGCTGCTCAGCGGATGGCCCGACCGGGAGAAGGCTCCGATGCTCGGAGAGGTCTATGCCAAGGCCAAAACACGCTCCGACTATGCCAACTCCCTTTGCTATATGCTTGTAGGAGACCCGGCTCTGCGCGTTCCGACTGTCCGCGACAGCATCGCGCTCTCGATTCCGGCAAAGGCTTCAGTGGCGGAGAAATTGAAAATCAGCGGCACAGTGCTCAACCCGTCCGGATCTGCGCGGTCCGATTTCAACGGCAAAGCGGTGGTAAAGCTCATGCGGCCCGGAGTGGAGTTGCTTTCCCGCGATGTGGAGTCCGGGTCGATTGCCGATGGCGATTCATTAGTGGTGCCCTATTCTTCTGAAAAGACAGCATGCTTCGAAGCGGATGTCACATACGGACGTTTCGAACTGGAGATAGCGATGCCTCATACAGATCTGCAGCCCGGGGAAAAAATGCCGGTGTATGTTTCGGCGATAGATCCCTCTACACGATTCGGAGCCGTCGGATACTCTGAAATCATTCTCGGCAATCCTTCGGAAACCTCCGGGGCGGCCTCTTCAAAAGATGTTGACGCTCCTGCAGTTCTTCTCGCCTGCGACGGCGGAGCGCGTATGCTTCTTGTGGAGGCTTCGGACGATTGCGGTATTCCTCTCTCGACAGGAGCTGTCTCGGCGACACTCGACGGAAGATATGTTGAGGCGGTGATTTGTCAGGCCGCTTCCGAGGGGGATGTATCTCAGTCGATGAGTGCATTCGTGCCGTTGACGGGACTTGAGGAAGGCGACCACCGTGCCGAGGTCGCCGTCACCGACGCCGCGGGCAACCACGCGGTATCAGAGCTGGAATTCACACTTACCCCCTCCGCGGCGCCTCTTACGTTGCGCCTCGAACATAAGGCCGTGACCGACGAACTTGCATTCGAAACAGAGGGTGAATTCAACGGAACACTGCAGGTGACGGTGCGCGATGCCAAAGGGGAGACTGTGCACGGGGGGACTGCCTCTTCCGGCTCTTACAGCTGGAACTGCCGCGACGGCGCGGGCAAGAGGCTTCCAGCCGGACTCTACAGTGTGATGGTTAAGGAGGCAGGCGAGGGCGCCCGCTATTCCGAATGGACCCACTTCGCCATTTTCGACTGACGGCGGTTATCGACCGGAGAATGAATGGAGCCGGATTCTTGCCGGAATATGAATCTTGCGGACAATAAACACCCATAAAAGGGAGTTAGTTAAGATAGAATGAAAATTAGAATCAAAATAGTGGCACTGACCCTCGGAGCATTTGGCTTCGCGACGTCGGCCTATGCACAGAACGACATAAAGGACAATGAGTTCAACCCGGTGAATACCGGTGTCACCACTCTCAGTATCGCCCCGGATGCGAGAGGCAGCTCGTTGGGTAATCTCGGTGCGGCCACCGACCCCGATATGAACTGCCAGTTCTGGAACCCGTCGAAATATGCCTTCGGATATTCCACGGGTGGCCTTTCGCTATCCTATACGCCGTGGCTGCGCAAGATCGTGAACGATATCTTCCTCGCCAACCTGTCGGGCTATTGGAAGCCGGGCAGCGGCGACAACCAGGCGTTCAGCGCCTCGCTGCGTTATTTCTCGCTCGGCGAGGTCACAACCGGCAACTACGATCCCAACGATCCGAACGTGCAGACCATCAATCCTTATGAGTTTGCGCTCGATGTGGGATATTCGCGCAAGCTGTCGGAGAAATTCTCGATGGGCGTAGTGCTGAGGTATATCCTTTCCGACCTCTCCTATAACGACACTCAGACAGGCGAATCTAACACGGCGGCATCCGCGTTTTCGGTTGACCTTTCGGGGTATTTCACAAGTTTCCCGATGATCGGGCGTAGCGAGTGCCAGTTCTCTTGGGGTTTCGACATCTCGAATATCGGTACGAAGGTGAGCTACGACCACGGAGCCAACAACGCGTTTCTCCCCACAAACCTCCGACTCGGCGCCAACTTCATGTTTCCGCTTGCCGACTATAACACCCTTGCATTCGGTCTTGATCTGAACAAGTTGCTTGTTCCTACCAAACCGCGCCAGAAAGACTTCGATACTTCCACGCCCGAGGGACAGGAAGCTTACGACGAGGCTCTTGAGAAATGGGAAAGCATGTCGCCGATCACCGGTATTTTCAAGAGTTTCACCGATGCTCCCGGCGGCTTCAAGGAGGAACTTCAGGAGATCGGCGTAAGCTTCGGAGCCGAATACGCCTACAATCAACAGTTCTTCGTTCGCGCCGGCTATAACTACGAGCATGCCAACAAGGGAGGCCGCAGCTATTTCGCCTTCGGCGCAGGTTTTTCGCTCAATGTGGTGCAGCTCGATGCCTCCTATATGCTTGCCACGGCGCAGAGCAGCCCTCTGGACCAGACGCTCCGCTTCTCGCTCACCTTCGATATGGACGGTCTGCGCGACCTCCTCGGCAAACGCCGCAGATAAAAGGGAAACAATTCAGGTATAAATACCGATATATCATGAAATTCAGAATCGGTCAGGGATACGATGTCCACAGGCTCGTAGAGGGTCGTGAGCTATGGCTCTGCGGCATCCGTCTCGACCATACTCTCGGCCTGCTCGGCCACAGCGATGCCGATGTGGCTATCCATGCTCTCTGCGACGCCATCCTCGGCGCCCTGACACTTGGCGATATCGGCTACCATTTCCCGGACACCGACCCCGCCTACAAAGGGGCCGACAGCAAGATTCTACTTTCGCGCGTCTGCGAAATGATGCGGTCGCGCGCTTACGAGATCGGCAACGTCGACATAACCATCTGCGCCGAGCGGCCCAAGATGCGCCCGCATATCGACGATATGCGCCTTTCGCTGGCCCGGGTTATGGAATGCGCGGTGGAGGATGTGTCGGTGAAGGCCACCACCACCGAACGTCTCGGCTTCACCGGACGCGAGGAGGGTATCTCCGCAATGGCCGTCGTGCTTCTGCGCGAAAAAAGATGAATAACTTCTCCGCGCCATGCTCTATCATCTCATAGCGTTGCTGGTTTTCAGCATTTCCGTGATGCGCGGGTTCAGGCGCGGACTGGGGCGCCAGCTGCCGCAACTCATAGGATTCTGTTTCGGGGTTGTCTGTGCCCATATATTCGCCGAGCCTCTGCTCGGCATTTTTCGCGACTGGCTACCCTCGATAGGTGCCAGACCGGAGGGTGGCTATATCTACGATATTCTCTCACGCGGACTTATATATATTCTCGTTTACGAGGTCTTTTCCTTCTGCACCTTTTTTTTGAAATATCTTTTCCCCCGTTCATCGGTCGGTATGCTCGGCAGTCTCGGCGGAGCGGTTTTTTGCGCCGTGCGCTATATGCTCATGCTTTCGGTGGTCTATAACCTCATTCTCTGCTGCACGATGGACGGCACATTGCTCCGCTGCGCCCGGTCCGACGACGGCAATATCGCCGAGGAGGTCATGCTCATTGCTCC